>SBAV01000381.1 GCA_005239965.1 Methylobacter tundripaludum | reverse complement strand
CTTCATACACGAGTCTGAAACCTGCTTTTCGCAGTTTGATTTTGTAGCAATCTTTCAAACCACTGAGCCTGCTATTTTCTATTCGTGGATTATCCTTCAATGTACGCAATTTTTTGGCAAACTGCTCCCGAATAGGGGACTCAAGGTTGTGCCATTCTTGCAGCGCCTCTTTTTTAAAGCGAAGTTTAAAGCTCATCCCACGCTACATCTATTTCGGGCTGAAGCTTTCTTGATTCAACAATAGCTGCTAATTCAGCATCTTCCAACTTATCCATCAACATTTCATAGGCTTTGGCCGGAATGCAGTAAAAAGCCGGTTCATTATGGTCAAGAATCGCCACTGGGAAACCATCACCAGAAGCTACAATCGCCATTGGGTCATTTTTTAGCTCTGAGAGACTCGCTGCTGTCTCTGCAAGAATGGTGGTTGGCATGTTATTTCTCAATTTGTTGTTCGTATTAAGCCTATCGGCTGTTATTTAACTTCTCTCAGGCACATTCAAAATCCTCAATATCAACGCAAGGCTCTATTAAATCACCAATAATCTTGCCTTTGCCCGCAATAGAAACAGGGGGCTGCCGACGTTTATCAGAAACTTGATGAATTTTGATTAACTCATGCAGCGCAATGTTAATTATTTCATTGAAATCATCAGTGCCTGCATACTGCGAAGCATTTTTCAATAAAGTATCATCTACGGTAATAGTTTGTTGCATGATTAATCCTGTTGTTAAAAGTGCTGCTTAAGTATGAGTCATACCGAGGTCATATACTCCCCACATTGCAATTAGCCATAAGCCAAGCCCAAGAATACTGTGTCGCACATTTTTGTTAGATAAGCCTAAAAAAGCGAGTTCAACCGCAGCTATAGCTGCCCACAAGGCAACAAGGTTTATCCACAGCGGTGAGTTTATTACGCCTAAATAGATAAAACAGACAAACTTATACGGCCTGTAAAACAAATCAGTGCTTATTATTTCAAGCAAAAAACCTGCGAGTGATCCGCCTGTACGAGACCAAAAATCTCCGTAAGCTCGATAATCAAATAAGCCTTGATCTATACCCGCCCAAACAAAAAACAACCAAACTGAGAGCCAAAGTCCGGCTATTAAAAACAATAGTGTTTTAACGAAGGGCGGCATTAGCTTTATGCACGCAACGGATGCACCGTAATACTCCCCCGCCCATCCTCAGTAATCTCATCGTCACTGATCTTAAAATTACCCAGCTTCATGGTCAGATAGCGATCAAAATAATCTTTCAAACCTTGCTCGACTGATGGATCAAAGTCAGGTTTAACGGTGTGTGTTGTACCCCATTTGGTGTGCACAACCTTACCGTCGACAACGACAAGTTCGCCATCCTTAAACACATAATCCGGCTTTTCGAACATTTTTTGACGGTCAGTATTATCGGTGTACACGGTAATATCCGCCCAGTTGCCAGCACTTAAGCCACCACGATCCTTCAAGCCAATCAATTTAGCTGCACCGGCGCGGGTCATAATGGCAATCTCCTGCAAAGTATATTCACGGGTAATAGATGCCAAGGTAGTCATCTTTTGCGCTTCGGGATGGATGGTCGCCAATACCTCGTTACGGAAACTTCTGTCCATCAGCAAACGAATCAAATGCGGATAACTGGTAAATGGCGCACCGTTAGGATGGTCGGTAGTCAAAAATATCCGCCACGGATCGTTGACCAGCAGAAAGGTTTCCAGACCTATCGCCCATTGCAGCGCATTAACAAAGTTTTGGTCTTTGTACTTAAACGGCACCACACCACAACCGGCATCACATTCGATGTCCATAACCACCCATTTGTTGGGGCTGGCAAATTTATGATTGAAATGCTGGCGCATACTATCGCCCGATGCGGTGACCGTCTGGCCAAACAGCACCTGCCCGACATCAATTGTGATATTTTTGTTGTTGTTGACCGCTTCAGCGATTTGCGCCGCACCGGAGGAAAACTTCATATCGCCTTCGGTACCATAGCTGTGGAACTGGATATGCGTTAGGTGCATGGGTAAGCCACCAATGCCCTGAATGGTATCCAGCGTGGTTTGCATATTTCCCGGCACGCCCAGATTACAGCCGTGTACATGCAGCGGATGCTTAACGCCCAGTTCTTTTACAGCAGTCGCCAGCACTTCCAGAATATCGCGCGGGGTGACACCGTAATGGGCATTTTGCTCATCCAAATCCAGTTTGCGCTGGTTAAATTTGAACGCATTAATGCCACCCGGATTGACGACTTTAACACCAATCGCCTTGGCTGAATTGATAGTCCAGGCGACATAATCATTAATGGCTTTCTGGTCTTTTTTGGCGGTGAGCATCCGTAGCAGATAATCATCGCTGCCCAGCATCACGTAACCGCCTTTGTCCAGAATGGGAATATCACCCATTTCCATGTGCGCTTGCCGCGCGTTAATCGGCAATACGGCAGGTTCAAAACCGGCGGTATAGCCCATTTCGGCGTAACGATAGCCGGTCACAAAGGTACTGGGCATAGCATGGCCGCAACCGGAACGGCAAATATGAGTGCTGGCCACCGGATCCTGGCGATGATCTTCCGGCAACAAAGTACGGGCAATATTGCCTTTGCCGCCACCAATATGGGTGTGCATGTCAATCGCACCGGACATCACCACCTTGCCTTGCAGGTCGTATTCCTTATCGACCTGAAAATCGCCGGTCGGCTTGTTAACAATACGCCCGTCCTGTATGTAAATATCCTGTTGTTGTCCATCAATCCCACTGGTGGGATCATAAACTTGGCCACCTGTTAACCTGATTAGCATACTGTTTCCTCGCGTAAAGCCTTTTCAATGGCATTCAGCACGTCCGCCGTACTGGGCAAGCCGGAATCCCGTAATTTTTTTAGGCGGATAGCCACCACGTTATCGGTTCGATACGCGTGTCCGGCATGGTCGATACCTGGCGTACCAACAGGAATAAATACATCCGGCTCTTTGGCAAACACCATACCAGAACGCCCCACCACAATCGTCGGCAATTCGGTCACCGGCGGCACAGATTTACTATTAAACGCCTGCACCCACACCAGTGCATCGGCCTCACCTTCAGCGATCAACACATTGGTATCATTCATAAACGGATCGTATTCAGGGTAACCGCGACTAAAGCGCGTACGTGCCGGATAACCGGTCGTCCAGCCGCAGACCTGATTGGCGGTTAAATCGCCTTCTTTACCCGCCAACGGCAAACCGGAACAACGGGTATTTTTATTGTTGATGTCCTTGATCATTTCCGAGAGCGTCTGTACGGTTAATTCGGCATGGCGATACGTCAGTGCGCCTGCCGCCCAAGTGACTACACCGTATTTTGCGGCTTTTAATTTATCAGCAAGGGCTTGTAAATCAGCCACGTTAATGCCGGCAACGCTTTCCGCGCGAATCAGCCGACTATTCACCAGCGCCCTTAAAACGGCAACCACTTCCGGTAAATCGTCAGTTGCACAAGACAAGACTTGCGCTGCTTTACCGGCAGGCGATGTCGATGCACTGCCCGATGGCGCTGTGCCCAAATAAACCACTTCGCGCTGATCAGTTTTTTCTATGAACATGGATTCGGCGTTCCAGATGTAACGCTCGAAAAAACGCGGCACCACAACTTCCAAATCAGCACCGATCACCAGAAACAAATCGCAGCGATTTTTAACTTCCGACAGTGTGGTGTTCATCCAGCCGGAATCTTGCAACGCTAAAAAATTATTGCGGGCGCGGGTGAAATTCATGTTATCGACCACGGCACCGCAGCGATCCGCCAAGGCCAACAAGCCACGCATACCGTTAACATCAGTTGCACAGCCGCCTATCACCGGTAAGGCGGTATTTTTCAACAGCGAGGCAACCTTGGCAACAGCAACGTCCAAGCTGACTGCCTGACCATTCACCCTAGGCTGTGTATCGGTTATCGGTTGTTCAAACGCCGGCGTATTCACCACGCAGCCATTTTCAAGCACCTTCAGTGTGACACCATCAACCTGAATTTTCAGGTCGTCCGTGCCCACACCGCAAAAAGGACTGGGTACTTCAGCTATTTCAACCACACTTGATCCTCTTGGTTTTATCGTTAACATTATTCATTGTCCAAGCCCCTGACGGTTGCTAAGCAATTTTGGGGTTCTATTCTAACCTTGATTTACACCACTGTCTTTACTCTGTATTGCCTTCAATAGGATTTTGGTAAAACCACTGGTCAAACTGCATCACTGGCTTTGCTGATAATTTGCGTTTATCACAATAACAATATCTGATAGTATTCAATAGTAGCGGGCTTAGCTGTTGCCCGGTAAATCCAGGAGGTTAGATTGCACAGGTTTTTGCCATAAAAACTAGCCTAACAACAAACAAAATAATGAATAATTTTTGGAGAAGTATTTATGAATAGTCTTACCGCGCTGTCTTTAAGCATAGGCGTATTGAGTGGTGTCGCAACATTCTTGGCTGTTGGCCCGTTGAGTGGCGTGTTCCTTATTTGGGCGGCGACGATTGCCTGGGCGGCTTACTTTGCCTTGGGCGCTAATGAAGACGCGCTGAAAAAAACCATCGCTTGCAGTATCTTCGGTGTGTTCATGGCCACCTTCACCGCGTATGAATTAACCAATGTCCCTGCCGATGCTTACTTTCCTGCATGGGCTGCATTTACGGTCACCGTATCGGTTATCGTAACTTGTTTGGCTGCCAATATCCCATGTCTGTCAGCCATTCCTGCCAGCGTATGGGGTTATTCAGCAACGTTTGCTTATTTGCTGCAAACGCCTGACAAAATGAACAAAGACGTGCTGCTCGGCATTTCTCTGGATAACCCTATGGTTGTTATTTCGATTTCTATTGTGGTTGGCGCTTACTTTGGCGTGTATTCTGGTAAATTGGCCACCATCTGGACTACCAAAGCGGATTAATTTTCATATTGAAAATAACATCCCCACCGCTACAGGGAGGGATGTTATTTTTTTGGCTGTACGCGCCCTGCCCTGCATTAATCACCAAACTTTATCCACCGTAAGCGACTGGCATTAAAAACCACCGTTAACGACGACATCGCCATCGCCGCACCTGCAATCATCGGATTCAATAACACGCCGAATAGCGGATACAGCAACCCTGCCGCAACAGGCACACTCAGCGTGTTGTAGAAAAATGCCCCAAACAAATTCTGTTTGATGTTTTTTACCGTAGCCTTGGACAAATCCATCGCCTCTGCAACCTTTAGCAAAGACCCCTGCAAAATAACCACATCAGCGCTCTCAATAGCGACATCAGTCCCCGTACCAATGGCAAAGCCGACATCGGCCTGCACCAAAGCGGGCGCATCATTCACGCCATCACCCACCATGCCGACAACCTCCCTGTGTTGCAAGGTTTTGATAACATCGGCTTTATCTTGCGGCAAAACTTGCGCCCTAACCTCAGTAATCCCGGCAAGACTGGCAATCGCCTGAGCGGTAATGGAATTATCGCCGGTTATCATAACGACACGTATGCCCCGCTCTTTTAATTGCTGCACTGCTTTCGCGGAATCCTTTTTAATCGGGTCAGATACCGCCACAATACCGGCAATTTTGTTATCGACAGCCAGCAACATCGGCGTTTGTCCCAAAGCAGAGAGTTGCTCCAGTTTTTGACTGTAACGTTCATAACTCACCAATTTTTTGTCCATTAAGGCCCTGTTGCCCAAAAATACCGTCTTTTGGTTGATAACCGCTGTCACGCCGTGCCCTGAAATAGCATCGAATTGTTCAACTTTTTCCAGGGTGAGTTTTTTTTCTTCAGCCGCTTGCAACACACTGGCCGCCAAAGGATGTTCTGAGCCGGATTCAATACTGGCCGCCAATTGTAAAACCTTATCCTCGGTGTAATCGCCAAACGCCAAAACATTTGAAACGGTAGGTTTGCCCTCGGTAATCGTGCCGGTCTTATCCAACACCAGACATGTCAGTTGCCCGGCTTTCTGTAAGGCATCGCCCTGGCGAATCAAAATCCCCGACTCGGCCGCCCTGCCCACAGCAATCATAATCGAAATAGGTGTTGCCAAACCTAACGCACAAGGGCATGCAATCACCAACACCGTCATTGATGTCACAAACGCATAGCCTAAAGCAGGTTCAGGGCCGAAGCTCAGCCATAGGATAAACGTCAATACGGCTATGACCACTACAGCCGGCACGAAAACAGCGGAAATTTTGTCTACCAAGCGGGCAATATCCGGCTTACTGCTCTGGGCTTGCCGCACGCTCTTGATGATTTGCGCCAAGGCGGTATCTCGGCCTATGCGGGTGGCTTTAAACAAAAAGCTGCCGGTCTGGTTCATGGTACC
Source organism: Methylobacter tundripaludum (assembly GCA_005239965.1). Lineage (GTDB taxonomy): Bacteria > Pseudomonadota > Gammaproteobacteria > Methylococcales > Methylomonadaceae > Crenothrix. The sequence goes on along the minus strand of SBAV01000381.1, from coordinate 2,519 downwards.
TGCAACGACTTCGGAACCCACGGTTTTTTCAACCGGCATAGATTCACCGGTTAGCATGGATTCATCAACCGTCGAATAGCCTTCGAACAACACACCATCAACGGCTATTTTTTCGCCCGGCCTGACTCGGAGGGTTTCCCCAAGGCCGACTTCCTCAATAGCAATATCGATTTCCTGGCCATCCCGGATCACACGGGCTGTACGTGGCTGTAGCCCGATTAAGTTGCGAATGGCACGGGAAGTTTTTCCACGTGACCTCGTTTCCAGTCCTGAACCCAAATTGATAAACGCCAAAATCACTACGGCGGCTTCAAAATAAGCGTGTCTGGCTAAAGACGGCAAGGTGCCGGAGTAATCAATGATGATGCAAGAATACAACCACGCCGCTCCGGTACCCAAGGCAATCAAGGTATCCATATTGGCTTGGCCATGTTTTAAGGCATTGATTGCACCCGCATAAAAATGCCAGCCCGAATACATCAGCACACACAAGGTAATCAGCGCGACTTCCGGCCAAAACCAGCGCCCTGACGGTGAACCTATTTCAGGAAACCAGGCCAAATGCTCACCCAACATCAGTGGCACACCCACAAGCGCCGCTACAGCTGCTTTTTGCATCAATTGCCGGTAACGCCGCATTTCCAGCTCTTCCTGTACACCGGGGTCTTCTAGGCCTTCCATGATGGCCGCATCATAACCAGCTTCCTTGACGGCCCGTGTGAGTGCATCAGGATCAGCGTGGCCTTTAACCACTGCGGAATGATCGGCAAAATTAACCTGCGTGGCCGTGACTCCCGGCACTGCGGCCAAAGCCGATTCCACTGCGCTCACACAGCCCGCACAAGTCATGCCCACGATTGATAAACGCAATTCTTCAGAAGTTTGTTCTTTGCTCATATCGCCGCCCTTTTTTTAAACGTGTTAAGGAATGAAAAGACACTGTAATATTACCCGCTGTCCACAGAAGGCACGGGAAGGCACAAAAAATTCAACTAATCAGCACATTACGCTCAGACAATCTAACCTTATATGTTAGACCGCCAAGCTATACATAGTTGCTAAGCTCAGCACCGAACAAAAATATCAAGCTATATACCAAACGCCAAAGTAGCTAGGAAATAAAGGCTTTTATGATATAGGCCAGCTTAAAACAGTATAGTTACCGTTTTCCCAACTTTTGCGATAACTTAATCGTTATCTTTTGTACGGTTTCATCGACTGGAAGAGGCATATAATAAGGTTCAGCCCCTTTTATCACAAATGTTAGGATATGCCGTTTACGGTCAATTTCGGCTTGCGCCGAAAATCCAGCAATACTCGCTTCAAGAATACCTGCTTCGTGGTAATAACCAATTTCAATAACGCCTTTACCTACGTTTCGATAAGTTTCTGACGGTTGACTAATAGACTTTAATTCTGGTAACGCTACCTGTGCAAACGCATCGAGTACTTCTGTATTTGAAAATATTGGATTAAAACTTACTTCACCATTAGCTCGTGGAACAAGCCAAATATATTCAAGCACTGAACACCCAGGCATCGTTACAATAAACACCAGAATTAGAAAGCCCAGTCGTATATGTTTAAACATTGAAGCCTAACGCTAAATCAGCGGCTATTGCACACTGTACCCGGCTGCCTGAATAACGTCTTTAATGGCATTCAACCCGGTTTTTGCCGTGTCAAACTCAACGCTGACAGCCTTGTCTTTACTTGATGCTTTTACCGCCAGCACGCCATCGACAGCAGTAAGCTTACCGGTAACAATCGCTTCACAACCGCCACACTTCATACCTGATACTGTTAACACGACCGATTCAATCATTTCGCCCTCTCTTGATTTACATTAACCTTTACGCTTTATATCACAACTCGACTAACATCAGACAATCATGATATAAAAGCGTTTCAACATATTCACTTATCTTTCATTTGCTTGCTTAATGTTATCTACTCGCCACCGGACTGTAAATCGTTCTCAAGCCACTGAACCACTGTTCATTGTCACGTTATGAATAATTTATGCAACTGAATACCATCACCAACCAAACCATTGCCCTGGCCGGCATCGCTCAGGCCGCCGCTTTGGTAGATCAACTGGCAACCACCGGCACGGCTGATCCAATCACCTTGGAAGCCAGTATCGGCAGCGTACTGAAAATTGATTCGGACAGCGTCATCGATGTTTATGGGAGCCTATCAGGCCTTAAATTAGGCCTTGAACAACTCCAGGTGCAAATGTCAGGCTATAAAATCCCCAGTCACCAACAGGCGCGGTATGCAGCATCGATTGTCTATTTGGAAACCAAACTCTCTGGCAATAAAGAGATGCTAAAAACCATACAAACCGGCATAGCCAAAGCCCAGGCGCAAAGCGAGCATTTCGGCCTGCTGCATGAAAATGTCATCGCTAATTTGGGCGACATCTATTTCAACACCGTCAGAACGCTAGCGCCTCCCGTCATGGTGAATGGCGAACAAGAGTATCTAGCCAGAACCGATATTGCCAACAAAATACG
>SBAV01000409.1 GCA_005239965.1 Methylobacter tundripaludum | reverse complement strand
ATCTTCAATCAAATACATATCTTGTAACAACGTTCTTTCACTCTCTGGTGAACTCATAGCTTGCTTCCTTCTTTTGAATTTTAGCCGACTCACACAAATAGAGAGACTCTCAATGATTCCCGTAATTGTCAAACCTTGTGAGTCAGCTAACAGAGCCGGAGGTTACTTATGCTCAAAATCACTTGTTAACGATACTAATGCCTTTTAACAAGGTTAATGCCTCGTATAAAGCATAATCTTTCTTATCGAGCGCTTCTTTCTCCTTGTCAGCCGCACTTTGGCCAGCACCTTCTTTTCCATTCTCTAAATGATGTGACAAATCAGCTTCTTTAACAGGCTTAAAATCAGTCTTATCCAAGGATTCCAGTTTAAGATTTTCCAGCGCTATATCAGGCTCGATACCTTCAGCCTGTATGGATCTCCCAGATGGTGTGTAATAGCGAGCAGTTGTCAGTTTGACCGCCGCACCGTTACTGGTTGGCAATATGGTTTGCACCGAGCCTTTACCAAATGATTTTTCACCCATAATCACTGCGCGTTTTTGATCCTGCAAAGCACCGGCAACAATTTCGGAAGCCGAAGCTGACCCTGCATTAATCAAAACAACCATCGGCGCGCCATTAATCAAATCATCTGGTGCCGCATTAAAACGCATTTCCGAATTTTCAATACGCCCTTCGGTGTAAACAATAAGCCCGCTCTTTAGAAAGGCATCACTCACTTCAACAGCTGCATTCAAAACACCACCCGGATTATTTCTCAAATCCAGCACCAAGCCTTTTAAATTACCGAAGTTATCCTTCTTTAGCGTCGCCAAGGCTTCTTTCAGGCTTTCTCCGGTACCGGATTGAAAGCTACTGATACGAACATAGCCATAATTCTTTTCCAGAATTCGACTTTTTACGCTTTTAACTTTTACCACGTCCCGCACCAAGGTTATTTTGAGTGGTGCCTCCTCACCTTCACGTACTATGGTGAGTAAAATTTTGCTGCCAGGTTCACCTCGCATAAGCTTAACCGCATCGGACAACGCCATGCCTTTTACCGGCTTGTCATCAAGCCTGACAATAAGATCACCTGTTTTAATGCCTGCACGTTGCGCGGGGGTATCATCAATGGGGGTAACAACCTTAACAAAGCCATTTTCCATCGTCACTTCAATACCCAAACCACCAAACTGGCCCGTGGTACCCTCTTTAAGCTCCTGATATTCTTCAGCAACCAAATAGGCAGAATGCGGGTCAAGACCCGACAACATGCCACGAATAGCATCTTCCAATAATTTTTTATCTGAAACTGGCTCAACATAATCATGCTTGATGCGGCCAAAAATTTCCGTAAAGGTACGCAAGTCTTCAAAGGGGAGAGTTTCCGTATCCATTACCGGAGCAGCCGCCTTATTTTTCTCAGCAAGAACACTGCTGCATAACCCCATGAAAATACCTAACATAACGCCAAGAGACAAAATAAAAACACTCTTCTTATTTAGCATGCGTCTTAAAACTCCAAAAACTCAATTTCCTAAAATTGCTATTATCCAAACTTGATATCGGCTTGTTAATGGCACCATGCAAGCGGATCAATTGGCTTACCTTGTTTACGTATTTCAAAATACAACCCTGGCTGACTACGACCACCACTCTGCCCAACAGAGGCAATCACCTCGCCGGCATCGACCCAATCGCCTTTTTTCTTGTAAAGACTCTGATTGAAGGCATACAGCGTCATAAACTCTTCGCCATGTTCTACAATCATCAATAAACCATAGCCCTGCAAATTACCGGCATAAACAATCCTGCCTTTTGTAACTGCCCGAACATCAGTACCCTCATTGGCAGTGATTAATATACCATTGCTCACGCCCTGTAAACGCTGACTACCGAAGGTACTGGCCAGATGACCGGCAACCGGCAATGGCAGCTTACCTTTAAGCTTCGAAAAATCACCAGCCACCTTTGGAAACTCAGTCGCTATCGCCGGCTCTTCCTCGCTGGGCATTGAGACTTCGGCGCTATTTTCTGTGGCTTGATCACCTTCAAAAACCAGATCATCTTCCTCAATATCCAAAGAATCCACCAGTTCCATCAGGTTATTCTCACTTTCCTTAAGGCGTGCCAGACGTTGTTCATTGGAAGAAAAATCATTATTCAGTTGCAGCAACAGTGCATTCCTTTCTTTCCGCGTACGATCCAAAGTCTCTTGCTCGACTTTTTTTTGCGCTAAACTTTTCTCCAAGAGCTCAGTGTCTTTTTGTTTTTGCTGACTTAACAAATCCAGCCGTTTAACGGAAGCTTCAACAAAGGCCAATTTAGCGAGCCGTGCTTTATTAAAGTAGTCGTAATACACCATAATCCGACTCGATGAAGCCGGATCTTGCTGGCTGAGCATCAATTTCAACCTTGCCTTTTGACCAACCGCATAAGCCGCTCGCACCTGATCAGCCAACTCTTTGTTGCATTGTGCGATTTCTTCTTCAAGCTTGCGGATTTCCAACGGAATCTTCTCCAGGCTTTCACGTTTTTCATCCACCTGCTGTTGCAAGGTTCTTAACATCGACGCAGTTTCGCCGTAACGTTGCTCAACTTCCGCCAACAAATTCTGCATGGCATCGCGCTGTTCTTTGATGCGCTGCATTTTTTGCGTGACTGAATTGATATCTGACTGAACCTGATCTAACTGATTTTTATTTCCAGCAAAACCATTTCCCACAGACACCAGAAGCGCTAATCCCATAGCAAAAAAACAAAAAACGTTCCGCTTGGCCATTCACAAATCAACTGGTCTGGATGAGTGATCTTCCTGTCATTTCAGCAGGTTTTTCAATGCCTAAAATGGCAAACAGTGTCGGCGCCAAATCTGATAAACTACCGTCCGATACCAACACACCTTCCCCACCCACATAAACCAAAGGCACCGGATTCATACTGTGTGCCGTGTGCGGCTGCCCTGTTTCCGGGTCAACCATTTGCTCAATATTACCATGATCGGCGGTTAACAACATTTTTCCACCGACACTATTAAGCGCATCCACGATACGTTGCAAACAGGCATCAACAGCCTCCACAGCCTTTATCGCTGCGGGAATAACGCCCGTATGGCCAACCATATCACAATTTGCATAATTACAGACAATAACGTCGTATTTGCCACCCACAATAGCCTCAACCAAATGATCGGTAACCTCAGGCGCACTCATTTCCGGCTGCATATCGTAGGTTCTAACCTTTGGCGATGGCACCAATATCCTGTCTTCACCGGGGAAAGCCGTATCTGTGCCGCCATTGAGAAAAAAAGTGACATGCGCATATTTTTCAGTTTCCGCCAATCTTAATTGAGTTAATCCCAATTTAGACAAGGCCTCACCTAACCCGTTCTTTAACTCGGTAGACGGAAATGCGATGGGGTAATTAAAATCTTGGTGATACTCAGTCAAGGTACAAAAATATCCATGATAAGGCGACTGAATGCCCCTATCGAAAGCATTGAAGTTTTCCTCAGTAATTGCCTGAGAAATTTCGCGGGCACGATCTGCCCTGAAGTTCATAAACACCACAGAATCTTCAGGATCAAGAACACTTGCCTTACCGTCTGCACCTAAAATAGCGGTCGGCAGTACAAATTCGTCCGTCTCGCCTCTATCATAAGCCGCTTGCAAGCCACTCAAAGCTGAGTCGCTAGCAACCCCGGACTGTCCTTTAACAATCAGATCGTAAGCCAGCTTAACGCGATCCCAACGGTTATCCCTGTCCATGGCATAAAAACGCCCAACCAGCGAAGCAATTCTGCCTACGCCCAAAGCCGCACATTTGTCTTCCAGTGCGACTATTGATGACGTGGCGCTTTTCGGTGGCACATCACGGCCATCTAAAAAGGCGTGTACATACACATTGTCCAATCCGCGCTGGGCTGCCAATTCAATCATGGCCATAATCTGACTCTGATGACTATGCACACCACCTTCTGACAACAACCCCATAATATGCAAGGCTTTGCCCTTGATTTTTGCCGTATCTACCGCCTGGCAAAGCACCGGATTACTAAAAAATCTGCCATTTTTTATGTCATCATTGACTTTGGAAAACTCCTGCGGCACATAGCGCCCCATACCAATGTGCACATGACCCACTTCGGAATTACCCATTTGTCCGTCAGGCAAACCAACAACATTGCCGGAGCAATCCAGCAAAGTCATGGGGTAGTCTTGCTGCAACTTGTCCCAACACGGGGTATTTGCCATTGCAATTGCGTTGTTTTCCTGCTCGGATGAATAACCGAAGCCGTCAAGAATAAGTAACACCACTGGCTTTGGTCGTTTCGACATAAACCCTTTATCTCCATAATACTAAAATTAACTTGGTAACAATTCACATTGCAAAAAGCAGGTAATCGACACGTCAAGCAATTCTCCATTACCCAATCTGTCCGAAAATCATGTATTATTTGGCAATGTCATCAGCTCTTGCATACGTGCATCATAATCAACATGCAAACAAATTTGCATTATACCGAATAGTCGCGGGTAATGGTGCCTATAAATTATGGACATGCCTGGATTCCTTGAAACTGTGCAGGCTACCTCGCCAAAATTCTATCCCCGCACTACAAACACGCATAGCATTACACATGCAATTTATCAATTGGGCGTTGTTATAATGATTTGTATTATTGGTTTTTTACAACTCAACACTCACTTTTTTATCTAATTGAACTAAGCCACATTATTTATGGAACGCATTATAGAATTCGCTTTAAATCACTATGTTTACGTACTTGCCTTAGCGGTAGTCACCTTTTTATTAATCCAAGAACTCATGGATATGCTCTTCAACAAGTTTGGTGAAATTTCACCTTTACTCGCCGTCACCAAAATGAATGATGACAATGTGCTCATCCTTGATGTGCGGGAACCCGACGCATTTATACAAGGGCATATTGAGGGTGCGGTAAGCAAGCCGTTGAGTTCGTTATCTGGGCAACTGCCTACCCTTGATAAATACAAAAATGCCACTATTCTAGTTGCATGTCAGAATGGAACGCGCTCAGCTTCAGCGGGTAAAATCTTGACAAAAGCAGGATTTGAACAAGTCCTCGTCATCACCGGTGGCATGCAATCATGGCAAGAAGATTACAAGCTGCCCATTAAAATCATCACCAAATACAAGAAGTAAATCCATAGCTTTACATTAAAGCTCCTATCAAACCAACTTAATCATACATTTATCATGGCTGAAGAAAATAACACTGCAGAAAAACAATTTTCAATTCAAAAAATTTACACCAAAGACTTGTCCTTTGAAACGCCAAACTCCCCCAAAATCTTCACCGAAAAATGGGAACCCGCTGTTGATTTCAACCTGGGCACCAACACCGTATCGTTGGATAATTCATTTTATGAAATCACGCTTAAAGTCACCATTACCGTTAAATGTGGTAACACGACTGCCTATCTGGTAGAAGTCAACCAAGCCGGCATATTTGCTTTGGGTGGTTTTGAAGATCACGAAATGGGCCCTATGGTTGGCAGTTTCTGCCCGAACATTTTGTTCCCTTATGCCAGAGAAGTGGTTTCTGACCTGGTTTCTAAAGGCGGTTTCCCGCAACTGATCCTGTCGCCGGTAAATTTTGATGCCCTGTACAGCCAACATGTACAACAAATGCAACAACAAAGCCCTATCGGCGCCAATGCGCTCAACTAATACGCTTTGCTGAATCAAAAAATCGCTATCCTGGGCGCAGGTTCATGGGGCACGGCGCTCGCTATTCTGGCAGCCAGAAATGGTTGCCAGGTGCTGCTGTGGGGACATAACCCCGATCACGTAGCCTCGCTGAATCAACATCGTCAAAATCTACGCTATTTACCGGGGCAACCCTTCCCTGACAATATCGCCGTAACGGCTGATCTCAAGGCGGTCGCACAATTCAGTGATTTAATTCTGGTATGCGTACCCAGCCATGGGTTTAAACAAACATTGCTGGCACTTAAGCCTTACCGCACTGATAACATCGCCATTGCCTGGGCCACCAAAGGCTTTAATCCCGATGATGGCTGCTTATTGCATGACGTTGTTGCCGATGTATTTGGCAAACAAACACCCTCTGCTCTCCTTTCAGGCCCGACATTTGCCCGCGAAGTTGCCGCTGGTTTACCGACTGCAATCACCATTGCCGCCAACCAAACGGAATTTGCCCATCATTTATCAACCATTTTTCATAGCGAACGCTTTCGAACCTATACCAGCACAGATTTAATTGGCGTAGAAGTGGGGGGCGCGGTAAAAAATGTATTGGCGATAGCGGCAGGTATTGCTGATGGCTTGGGCTTTGGTGCCAACACCCGAGCGGCATTGATTACACGCGGATTGAATGAAATCATTCGCCTGGGTATAAAACTGGGAGGCAAACAGGAGACCTTTATGGGCTTAGCTGGTTTAGGTGATTTGATTTTGACCTGTACCGACAACCAATCCCGAAACCGCCGTTTTGGACTGGCTTTGGGACAAGGCAAAAACAGGGACGAAATCACCAAGGAAATTGGCCAGGAAATTGAAGGCATTTCCGCCGCCAAAGAAACCTACCTGTTGGCATTAAAATATGGCATAGACATGCCCATCACAGAACAAACCTACAAAGTTTTATACGAACAGCTTGCGCCGCAAATTGCCGTACATAACCTGTTAAGCCGCGAACAAAAGTCTGAATCTTAATTCTACTTTGTTAAATCAACATCGCCCTATCATGTTGAAAAAACCAATTGATTTTTAAACGCATAATCAATCGATGCTTGCCTCCTCCTGTGT
>SBAV01000260.1 GCA_005239965.1 Methylobacter tundripaludum | reverse complement strand
CTGTTCCTGAGTTGACAATGGCTGATATAACAGCGTGTTTGGCAAATTTTACGGGCGCTATCGACCAGGTTCCGCCCATGTATTCGGCCTTGAAACAGAACGGTAAAAAGCTTTACGAATTGGCCAGGGCAGGGCAGACAGTAGAGCGTAAAGCCCGTCGCGTGACGATTTATGACATCACGTTGCTGGCATTTGTCAAGGATGAGCTAACCTTGGACGTGTTTTGCTCAAAAGGCACTTACATTCGGTCTTTGGCAGAAGACATCGGCCATTATCTGGGGTGTGGCGGTACGGTAAAAGCCTTGCGGCGTTTGCAGGCAGGGCAATTTAACCTTGATGATGCTTATACCCTGGAACAATTGACAGCAATGGTTGAACCAGAGTTATTTGGCTGTTTGTTAGCAGTTGACAAGCCATTATTATCAATGCCGGCGGTGCAATTGTCTGATGAACAAGCGACCCGCATTAGCTACGGACAGACTATTCAATGGGAAGAAAGCTGTCAAGGTGCAGTAAGATTGTACAATGCAGCTGAATTTTTGGGTTTGGGAGAAATCCTATTGGATGGTAAACTAGCGCCTATACGGTTGTTTAACTTAAGCAATCAATAGTATTAAAGGCTGTTTTTTTACTAGAAATTACTTTTGCTTCTGCACCCTATTGTGGAAGCAAAGTCTTAATGGTCGTGGCGACACGGCTTTATTTTTTTATTTATTAATCTATTAGGGATTACAATGCCATTTACTGCAGAACAAAAAAAAGCGGTTGTTGAAGCTTATCGTTTATCAGAAACCGATACCGGATCGCCGGAAGTGCAAATCGCTTTGCTGACCGCACACATCACTCATTTGACCCCCCATTTTGCGGCACATAAAAAAGACAACCATTCACGTCGCGGTTTGCTGCGCATGGTTAATAGACGCCGCAAATTACTGGACTACTTAAAAGATAAAGACAGCAACCGTTACCGTTCATTGATTGAACGCCTTGGCTTGCGTAAGTAATCCAAATAAAAAGTTACCGCCCCTGCAGCACGGCTGCACATAATCTTAACGCAAAGGAACCTTATAGTGACTCCTATTAGGAAAGAATTTCAGTTTGGCGATCAAAAAGTTACGCTAGAAACGGGTGAAATGGCACGTCAGGCTGACGGCGCTGTTATGATTGATGTCAATGGTACGTCCCTTTTGGTTACCGTGGTGGCTAAAAAGCAACCCGGTGAAGGTGATTTTTTCCCCTTGACGGTTAACTATCAAGAAAAAGCTTACGCAGCAGGGAAAATTCCTGGCGGCTTTTTTAAGCGGGAAGGCCGTCCCAGTGAACAGGAAACCTTAACGTCACGCCTGATCGATCGGCCTATACGCCCCTTGTTTCCTGAAGGCTATACCCACGAAGTTCAGATTATTGCGACAGTGGTGTCGTTAAACCCGGATGTTAATCCAGAGATTCCGTCTTTATTGGGAGCCTCCGCTGCTTTGGCGATTTCTGGATTGCCGTTTAATGGCCCACTGGGAGCTGCGACGGTAGGTTTCAAGGATGGTGAATATCTGTTAAACCCATCGCCATCCGCTTTAAAGGAATCACAACTTGAGTTGGTGGTTGCCGGTACCGCCGATGCGGTGTTGATGGTCGAATCAGAAGCGGCAGGTCTTTCCGAAGAGATCATGCTGGGTGCAGTGTTGTTCGGCCATCAGCACATGCAGGTTGCGATTGCTGCCATTAATGAATTTTCCCTGGCGGCCGGTAAAGGTGTTGTCGAGTGGATAGCGCCGGAGGTTGATGCGGAACTGAAGCAACTGGTGGCTGCAGAAACGATGGCAGACATCAAGGCAGCTTACCAGGTCGCCGAAAAGCTGGTTCGGCAAGATCGCTTAAGCGCGATCAGGTCAGCGGCCGTTGAAAAAATAATAGCCCTGGGTGAATACAAAGAAAACCACATCCGCAACATTATAGAACATCTGGAATCCGACATCGTGCGTAACGCGATCCTTGACGAAGGCAAGCGCATCGATGGCCGTGATTTGTCAACCATCAGACCGATTACCGTTAGAACCGGTGTATTGCCCAGAACCCACGGTTCCGCGCTGTTTACACGCGGCGAAACCCAGGCTTTGGTTGTCGCCACATTAGGTACCCAACGTGATGCGCAAATCATTGATGCACTGACTGGCGAGTATAAAGAACCTTTTATGCTGCATTACAATTTTCCTCCGTACAGCGTGGGTGAAACCGGTTTTGTCGGTTCGCCAAAACGCCGTGAAATCGGCCATGGGCGCTTGGCCAAGCGTGGGGTAACTGCCGTACTGCCTAATATGGACGAGTTTCCTTATACCATACGCGTGGTGTCTGAAATTACTGAATCCAATGGTTCCAGTTCCATGGCATCTGTGTGTGGCAGCAGTTTGGCGCTGATGGATGCCGGTGTGCCGATTAGTTCACCAGTTGCTGGTATTGCCATGGGCTTGATCAAGGAAGGCGAGCGTTTTGCGGTGCTTTCCGACATCATGGGCGATGAAGACCACCTGGGTGACATGGATTTCAAGGTCGCAGGCTCAGAACGCGGCATCACTGCCTTGCAGATGGACATTAAAATTAATGGCATTACTGCAGAAATTATGAAAACAGCGCTAGAACAGGCAAAACAAGGTCGTTTGCACATTCTGGGCGAAATGAACAAGGCTCTGTCGACAACGCGCGAGCAGATGTCAGATTTTGCGCCGCGCATTATTACTTTCAAAATTGATCCAAGTAAAATTCGTGAAGTTATTGGCAAAGGTGGTGCAACTATTCGCAGTATTACCGAGCAAACAGGTGCCAGTATCGATTTAACTGACGATGGCCTGGTTAAAATAGCCTCAGTTGATAAAGCCGCCGGTGAAGAAGCCCGGCGTCTTATCGAAGAAATTACCGCCGAAGTTGAAGTCGGTAAAGTTTATGAAGGTAAGGTGGTCAGATTAATGGACTTTGGTGCGTTTGTGACTATTCTTCCCGGAAAGGATGGTTTGGTGCATATCTCGCAAATTTCTGATGAACACGTTGATAAAGTCAGTGACAAATTGAACGAAGGTGATGTTGTTCGAGTGAAAGTGCTGGAAATTGATCGTCAAGGCCGGGTTAGACTCAGCATGAAAGAGGCCGACAGCGAGTAGTTTTGGCCGATCTTTTAGCGTTATCTCTAAAAAAGAGCCGTAAGGCTCTTTTTTTTCACGTGTAATTTTTAAAAACAAACCGGTAACTGACGCTATACTTTCAGGTTATTGACGCATCTCGTGCATTGCTTAAAAAATCCTGTAGTTATGAGTTGCTGGTTTTTTTGCAATGCGCAGGATGATGAAACTTTCTCCTTAGCTGCCATGGTGAATGATAATTGATCATTTATCTGCATTAACTTAAAGGGCAATGCGCTTAACGTATCAATTCCATGTAATCAAGGTACGATATGAATTTCACAGAAAATTATGGTTTTTACAGTTACTTAATAGCAGCATTGACGTACCTGTTCCTGCTATTTTTGTCATTGAAAAAAATTAAACGCAATTACTACGCCATCCCCTTTATACTCGCTATTGCCCTTTCCCTGGTTTGGTCGGGTTATACGGCATTTGCCATACCTAGCGAAAAATACTTTATTTCAGGGACACTGTCCATTGAAACGCTGCGTGATGCAGCATGGCTATTTTTGCTGTCTACGTTGATTTCCAGGCAATACTCCAACAGTAACTACTTTTTTCTGGTTAGGTTTAAGTCGAGTATTCTTGTCATTCTGTTGATTATCTTTGTTTTTGTACTCGAATTTTTTAACGATTTTCGCTATCAGTTTCAGGAATTTTTGGGCCGTGACATACGCCTTGTGGCGCATGTTATTTTTGCCATTCTAGGATTGATATTGGTTGAACAACTCTACCGTAATTCAACTATAGAACTGCGATGGGCCATTAAGTTTTTGTGTATGGGCCTGGGTGGGTTGTTTGTTGTTGACTTTATTGTTTACAGCAAATCGTTGTTATTTTTCCGGCTGGATTCTTTGCTTTGGTATTCAAGAGGCCTGATGAATGCGCTGGTTGCGCCATTGTTAGCGCTGTCGATCTTGCGTTTGCAGGCCGAAAAGCCGCGCATCAGTTTTTCCAGAAAGCTGGTGTTTCATACTACGGTGCTGTTCGGTTCTGGCATCTACCTGGTGTTGATGTCCCTGGCAGGTTTCTACATTCGGGATTACGGCGGCAATTGGGGAGAAATCGCCCAGATCGTTTTCATTTTTTTAGCCGTTTTGGTGTTTTTAATTTTTTCGTTTTCCGGAAAAATGCGGGCACTTATCAAGGTTTTTTTGAACAAGCACTTTTTCCATTACCGTTATGACTATCGGGATGAATGGATTAAGCTGAGCAAAACTATTTCACAGTTAAATTCCATTGATGAATTGTCAGGGTTCATTATTAGAACGATGGCTGATTTGGTAGACAGCTCCGGTGGCGGCTTGTGGCTGAAAAATGATCAAGGTGATTTTTATCTGGCCGAAGACTATTACCTGGGTTTTGAGGCACCTGCGGTTATCGGCGCACAGTCGTCGTTAATAAGCTTTATTAAAGCCAAGCGCTGGGTAATCGATTTTTTTGAATTTTCCTATAATCCCGAGCTCTACGAAGGCGTTGATCTTTCAGTCTGGAATGCCGAAAGAAATAATGTCTGGTTACTGATCCCGTTGTTTCGTCAAAATGAAATAGCGGCGTTTGTGGTATTGACGAAAGCGCGGGTGATTCGACGGCTGAATTGGGAAGATCACGATTTGCTAAAAACCGTCGGTATGCAATTGACCAATGCGTTGGCGCTCAACCGTGCCAGTGATGAATTGGCGCGTTCGCGGCAGTTTGAGGCGTATAATCGCCTGTCGGCTTATCTTGTTCACGACCTTAAAAACTTGGTGGCACAGATAGCGCTGATTGTGAAAAATGCCGATAAGCATAAGCATAACCCGGAGTTTATTGATGATTCTATTGAAACCCTGAAAAATGTAGTCAACAAGATTGATTTCTTGTTGAGCCAGCTCAGGCAAGGTGAAATCAAGGACACCAGCAAGACGATTATTAATCTTGTTGACATCATGAGCGATGTGGCCATACAACAGGCCGGTAACAAACCGACGTTGCAGGTGGTAACACACAAGAACCGGGTTGAAGTCATGGCGGAAAAGGAAAAAATGACGGCTATCCTGGGTCATCTCGTGCAAAATGCGCAAGATGCGACGAATGATGATGGATTTGTTAAAATGGAGCTCAGTACGGACAAGCAACACGCCATTATTAAGATAATTGATAACGGCACTGGCATGGACAGTAAATTTATTGCCGAACGGCTGTTTAAACCGTTCGATACCACAAAAGGTAATGCGGGTATGGGTATAGGCGTTTATGAGGCAAGGGATTACATACTCAAGCATGCAGGGCAGATTACTGTCGACAGCGAAGTAGGTAAGGGTACTCTGTTTACTATCAGGCTACCGCTTGCGTCTTCCTGATAACTGATGTTACGCACCCGCCACTAAAAAATGTGTATTATTTCCCAATGGAAAAAGAAAAATTAGATTTATACACAGACTTTTTGATCT
>SBAV01000300.1 GCA_005239965.1 Methylobacter tundripaludum | reverse complement strand
GCTCTACGGCCTGCATTTCAGCAGGGGGCGGTTGCCTGGGAGGCTTGGGCTGCATTTTCATAAAAATTGTCGCTTATAAAACCAAATCACTTATCGTTAGGGCCGTGACCCCTGTTATTTCGATATGAAAATCGGCCTCGGTATCGCCGTTTATATCGCCCTGCAACAGGTTATTTGCGCTGTCATACCTGAGTTCACCGGCTGTTCCAGAAAAATTTTTTGAGTTGATAAACGTAAATTTCTGATCTTTATTCTGATTGACATCAGCATCAATGCCCGCCAAATCAATTTTATCACCGCTGGCAAAATCAGTAATTGTATCATTTGCCGCAAACGTAGAAGCCGACTTACCGGGGCTTTGGACATCAGCCAGCGCTAAAAACCGGAAGACATCTTTATCCACACCGCCGGTCAGGGTATCGACACCCTGGCCGCCGATGAGCACATCTGCGCCCGCATCGCCTTTAAGCATATCGTTGCCACTACCTGCGTTTAACGTGTCATTGCCGGCACCGCCTTTAAGGCTATCGTTACCCATACCGCCATTTAACTTATCGTTACCGGCCAATCCGTCTAAAGTATCGTTACCGTTGGCAGCGGTGCGTGTGTCATTTCCTGCGGTGCCGGTCAGGATTTCACCCTTGACGATAACCAGATGCCTTGAGCCTGCTTTGGTTTCCTGTACCATAGTGGCAAAATTGCCGCCAAACAAAATGGCCGCATCCACTTGCATATCACCGTCTAAATCGAACTCTATACGGCTTTGATCGAAACTGTCTGAGCCCTGGTAAAACCGGTACTCACCCGGCACGCCTGTAAACTCTTTATCGCCGATATAATTGAAAACAGGGACAGTAATAACTACCTGATCTTTATCGGCAAAGTCGGTAATGCTCTCGTAACTGCTGCCATCTATGTCACTGAAACGGAAAATATCGTTTCCGCCCCCCCCTGTCAAGGTATCCAGCCCAAACCCGCCGTCCAGGGTATCTGTACCAACACCGCCCAAAAGACGATCATTACCTTCACCGCCAAGCAGGGTATCATTGCCTTTCCAGCCCGATAAGGTGTCGTTACCCGAAGCCCCGATGATCTTATCGCTACCATCTGTGCCAATTTTGTTGAGCGCTTGGGCAAAGATCAGCTTCCCTGATTTTGGTTGCGCTTCAACAAAGTTAATTCGGCCATTGACCGTTAAAAAAACATCCGCTTCGCCATCGCCATCACTGTCGATTTCGACGGTGGTTTTATCCAATAATGTCGTGAAAGGGATTGCGCCTTGGAGGTATTCAGGCTGATAGTCATAACGGATCTCTCCTGCGATGCCTGAAAATGCCTGATTGCCTATAAAACGATGAGAACTGATTTTTGAAAAATCGAGGGTGTCGCCAATGCTAAAGTCGATAATTTTGTCATTGTCAGCGTGTTTATAAGCACTGTAAAAAAAGGCATCCTTCCCTTCGCCACCATTGAGCGCGTCAGCCCCAGCAGCACCCTCTAAAATATCATTGCCAAGCCCCCCGGAAAGCAGATCGGCACCACTGTTGCCATGCAGTATGTCATGGCCAGCCAATCCATACAGGTAATCACTCCCATTGCTACCTTGGATATTTTTGTCGTTGGCAGGTGTTCCTGTTTTAATAGTCATTTCAGATCTCCAATTGCTATTGATAGTTACGTATCAAGTGAATCATCCGTTGTCGCTATCAACACCTGTCTCTTTGCTGGAAAGAGCAAAAAACCAATAATAATTAATTTACAATCAATAGGTTATTGTTTTTATTTTTCATAAAATTCATTGTTCTTATAAACCCGGCAGGTGTTGGCGTTGTGGCTAAAGGCTGCATATTTTAGCCTACTAATCTGTTATATTATGCCCTGATTTTATAACTCATTAGGCAAGGATAAAAATGTCAGAATTCAATAACGTATCGGTGGTTAAAAAAGCCAATGTTTATTTTGGCGGCAATGTGAGCAGCCGTACTGTCCGTTTTGCCGATGGCTCGGTAAAAACGCTGGGCTTCATGTTACCCGGCGAATACACCTTCAATACCGCCGACCCAGAATTAATGGAAATCATTGACGGTGACTTGGAAGTTCTTTTGCCCGGATCAGAAAACTGGTCACCCATAACCGGCGGCCAATCTTTTGATGTGCCCGCCAACGCCAAATTCACGGTTAAAATCAAAGCAGCTACGGATTATTGCTGTTCATTCCTCAAATAAACCAGATCGCAGTATGCACATGGAACGGATTGCTATTTTTGTCGATGTACAAAACATTTATTACACGGTAAAACAATGCTACCGGCGCCATTTTAATTACCAGGCGTTCTGGAACCAGGCCACCCAAAACAGGAAAGTCGTTGCTGCGTTCGCTTACGCCATTGACAAAAATGACAGCAAACAACAAGGCTTTCAACAAATCCTCAGAAGTATTGGTTTTGTTGTAAAGCTAAAACCCTACATCCAGCGCAGTGACGGCTCTGCCAAAGGCGATTGGGATGTAGGGATTACCCTGGATGTCATCGAATATGCACCCAAAGTTGATACTATTATTCTGCTGTCCGGGGATGGTGACTTCGACATGCTGCTTGATAAGGTAGGCACTGCCCATGCTGTCACCACTGAGGTCTATGGCGTACCTTTACTTACCGCGCCATCGCTGATTAACGCGGCCAGCCGTTTTATCGCTATTGACGACAAACTTCTCCTGTAACACAAACTTCTGCTGCCCTATTAACGGCGATTATGATGGTCATTGCTGCCCTTAATAGAGTTTTTAATTATTTGTGTTATATTCCTCCCATAAAACGTCAGGAAATAAAACATAGATGCCTTGCGAAGCTGACGGGGGTATTCAATTAAATACCAAAAAAATCAATGACTAGCACGTGGTAGTGTAGTGACTTATGCGATGTCCGTTTTGCGGTGTACAAGATACACGCGTACTTGACTCCAGACTGGCGAATGAAGGCGACCAAGTGCGTCGTCGCAGGGAGTGCAATGTTTGCAAAGAACGGTTTACTACCTTTGAAGTAGCTGAGTTAACCTTGCCGCGTGTTATTAAACGCGATGGTATCCGTGAACACTTTGATGAACGCAAGCTGCGCTCCGGTATGCTCAAAGCTTTGGAAAAGCGCCCCGTGGGCAGCGATGCCATTGAAGAGGCCATTAATCGGATAAAAAAAGAATTAATGGCCAGCGGTGAAAGGGAAATCTCAACCCAGGAACTGGGTGAAAAGGTCATGAAAGAATTAAGCAGTCTTGATCATGTCGCTTTCGTACGGTTCGCCTCCGTGTACCGTAGTTTTCAGGATGTCAGCGAATTCACAGATATGATCGAACATTTACAAAAAAAATAATGTCCCAGCAGCAGGATGCCCGGTACATGGCCAGAGCGCTGGTACTGGCAAGAAAAGGGCTTTACACGACCGATCCCAATCCTCGGGTAGGTTGTGTTTTGGTCAAAAATAACACCATCCTTGGCGAAGGTTGGCATGCTAAGGCCGGACAGCCTCATGCAGAGCCGGAAGCGTTAAAAAATGTCCAGGATGCCAAAGGGGCTACCGCTTATGTAACCTTAGAACCCTGTAGTCATCATGGCCGCACACCGCCATGCTGCGATGCGTTAATTACTGCGGGCATAAGCCGGGTGGTCGCCGCCATGCCAGATCCCAATCCTTTAGTGGCAGGGCAAGGCCTTAAGCGATTACAAGCGGCTGGCATTGAAGTCACCTGCGGCGTATTACGGCAAGATGCCGAACTGTTAAACCGTGGTTTTATTAAAAGGATGACGCAGCACCGCCCGTTTGTACGCAGCAAACTGGCGATGAGCCTGGACGGTCGCACGGCAATGGCCTCCGGTGAAAGCAAGTGGATTACATCGACCGGGTCGCGGCGCGATGTACATAAGCTTCGGGCCGAGAGCTCGGCTGTTTTGACAGGCATTAATACCGTGCTGGCTGACGATCCGGCGCTCAATGCCCGTGTCGATTTTGATGTCGAACAACCGATTAGAGTAGTGTTGGACTCGCAACTCAAAATGCCGGTCAACGCCCAGATGGCCAGTTTCCCAGGCCGGCGTTTAATACTGACCTGTTCGAAAAATGATATTAAACGACAGGCTTTAGAAAATGCAGGATTTGAAGTTTTTTACTTTGAAAATCTGCAAGGCCGGCCAGACCTGCATGCTGTTATGGCATTTTTGGCTGACCAACAAGTCAACAATTTATTGATTGAAGCGGGCGCTATCCTGAACGGGGCGCTACTCACTGAACAACTGATTGATGAATATGTTGTTTATATGGCTCCTTCCGTACTGGGCGATCAGGGCCGCGGATTATTCGCACTGCCAGCGCTAAACTGTATGGCCGATAAAAAAAAACTAAAACTGACGGATGTCAGACACATCGGGCCTGACTTGAAACTAACACTGATCCCATCTTAACACTATGCGGCCATGTTCACAGGTATTATCTTAGCCATAGGCAAAATAGCGCAAATCGAGCCTAGCAAGGGTGATTGCCGCTTGAAAATTGATACCGGCACCCTATCGTTAGACGGCTGCGCCCTGGGTGATAGCATTGCCGTAGACGGTGTTTGTCTCACTGCAATTGAGCTGGGCAAACATTACTTTTGCGCCGATGTCTCCAACGAAACACTGTCACGTACCACACTCGCCAATGCCAAATCCGGTAGCCGCGTTAATCTTGAGTTGGCACTGACCCCATCAACACGGATGGGTGGTCATATCGTCAGCGGTCATGTCGATGGTCTCGGCAAGATTATTGAAAAAAAAGCGGATGCACGCTCAGTCCGCTTTAAAATCAAAGCGCCGGATCATCTGGCCAAATACATTGCCGAAAAAGGTTCTATATGTATCAATGGCATTAGCCTTACTGTCAATGAGGTAAGTGGAGCTGTATTTGATGTCAATATAGTCCCGCACACACTTGAGAAAACAACACTCAACGAGGCCACAACCGGAACCTCCGTTAACCTGGAAGTGGATTTATTAGCGCGGTACATGGAAAGCTTGCTGCGTAACGAAACAACCACACAACCCAGCAATAATGTTACGGAAACGTTATTGCGCAGGAGTGGTTTTTAAGGAGTATTTTTTTGAGCGACATCATGACTAATCATTGCATACCCACAAGGGACTTGAAAGAAAACAACATGCCCTTTCTTATGGCCTATAAGCCTATAGAAGCCCTGTTTTTACCCCTTTTATTTTCAGCATGTTTTTACAGCGCCGATATTTGGTTATTGCTCAATTTGCCATTTGGCATGACCAAGCTGTCATTTTTTTTACAAGCCTTTTTAACAATTGCATTGGCTGCGCCTTTAGTGGCTTTTTGGGCAATCAACCGTCACGGGACTTTTGTCATGGGTGCGGATAAGAAAGGCATTTATTACAAAAAACTGGACGACCTGGAGCATTTTGTTTTTATCGGCTGGGAATCGATTAATAACTTGAGCGTCGATGAAACCGGCAAAAGAGTCCTGGTTATTGAAACAAGCTATAACAAATTCAAAAAAAACACGTTGCCCACACCCTGTAACGGCTCTGTTTATTTTTTAAAAAATGGTATTATTTGTCTGGAATTTAACACCTGCTTTTCCTACAAAACGGCGCATATTTTAAAAAATCTTAATGAATTGAGGCGCAGTTACTTCATTAAAAAGGCTCAGTCCAACAATACGTGAATACAATAGAAGAGATAATAGAAGATTTAAGACTAGGCAAAATGGTCATCATCATGGATGATGAAGACCGCGAAAATGAAGGCGATCTGGTGATGGCGGCCGCATTCATACGTCCTGAAGACATTAACTTCATGGCGCGTTACGGGCGGGGCTTGATTTGCCTGACACTGACCACGGAACGCTGTCATCAGTTGCGTTTGCCGTTGATGACCAACGAAAACAAAACTGCCCATTCCACCAATTTTACCGTATCCATAGAAGCCGCAACCGGTGTTACCACCGGCATTTCCGCCGCAGACCGTGCCCGTACCATTCAGTGTGCGGTAGCGCCCGAAGCCAAGGCCGATGACCTGGTGCAACCGGGGCATATCTTCCCGCTCATGGCCAAATCCGGTGGCGTTTTAAACCGTGCCGGACACACCGAAGCCGGTTGCGATCTGGCTCGACTGGCAGGGGTTGAACCGGCAGCGGTTATTGTTGAAATCCTCAATGAAGACGGCTCAATGGCAAGACGCCCTGATTTGGAAGTCTTCGCGCAGCAACACAACCTGAAAATCGGCACCATTGCCGACTTGATCCATTACCGCATTCAACATGAAAACACCCTGGAACGCATCAGCGAATGCGCTTTCCCGACCGAATTTGGCGACTTTCGTTTGTATGCCTACCAGGATAGAAACGACAATAACCTGCATCTGGCATTGGTAATGGGAAAAGTTTCCGGTGATGAGCCGGTTCTGGTCAGGGTGCATGCCCGCAATTTACTGGATGATGTGTTTGCCTCAAAACGCAGTGATGGCAATGTTTCAATTCGCATGGCCATGCAAAAAATAGCCGAAGAAGGCCGAGGCATTCTGGTGGTCATCAGACAGTCTGACTGCAATAAGGCGCTGGTAGAATTAATCCATCGCTACCAATTGGAAGATCATGGCGTCATCAAGAATACAATGGATTTGGAACCAACTGACTGGCGCATGACCGGCACAGGCGCAAGAATTTTGGCAGATTTGGGCGTGCATAAAATGAAAGTCTTAGGTACGCAAAAAAAATACATCGGCCTGTCCGGATTTGATCTGGAAGTCGCCGAGCATGTGGGATAATATTTATCTTGCATCGTAACGAATCACAACAACAGAGAGAAGCATGTCAACAGTAAAGACATTTGAAGGGCATTTTTCCCCGCAGGGCAACAAGTTTTGCCTGGTCGCATCACGGTTTAACAGTTTCATTGTCGGCCAATTGGAAGCCGGCGCCATTGATGCCTTGGTACGTCATGGGGTAAATAGGGACGACATTCATTTGGTTAAAGCCCCCGGCGCTTTCGAATTACCAATGGTGGTGCAACGTATTGCCGCCAGCAAAAAATACGATGCCATCATTGCCCTGGGCGCTGTTATTCGAGGGGGCACACCGCATTTTGAATATGTTGCCGGTGAGTGTGTGAAAGGTCTTGCCCACGTTGCCTTGCAATACGATATTCCTGTTAGTTTTGGCGTGTTGACGGTCGATACCATCGAACAAGCCATAGAACGCGCCGGCACCAAAGCCGGTAACAAGGGTGCAGAAGCGGCGTTATCGGCTATTGAGATGGTCAGCTTGTTTAAAAACCTGGAAGTCTGATGAGCCAAGCGCGTACCAATGCCAGAAAAGCCGCTGTACAGGCCTTGTATCAATGGCAAATGACCGGACAAAATCTCACCGAAATTGAAGTGCAGTTCCATGAAGAAGACCGCCTGAAAGATGCCCAAAAAAGCTATTTCAGTGAACTGTTTCATGGCGTACCCGAACATCTTGATACGATCGATCAGGCATTAAGTGAATTTGTTGACAGGCCCGTAGACATGATTGATCCTGTCGAACGGGCCATGCTCCGGCTCAGTGTTTACGAATTGTTGCATCGGCTGGATATGCCCTACCGTGTAATTTTAAATGAAGGCATTAATCTTGCCAAATGCTTTGGTGCAGACGGTAGCCACAAGTACGTCAACGGCATTTTGGACAAAATCGCCCAACAAAACAGGGCGGTGGAAATTAAAATGAAAAAATCCGCCGCAAAATAAATGGCCTTGTCCGAATTTGGCCTGATCGAGCGTTTTTTTTGCCAACAAACGGTAAAGAACACCTCCACCCGGCTAGGCATAGGTGACGACTGCGCATTATTAGCCTTTCCACCGGGGTTTGAATTGGCCATCACCACCGATACCATGGTGGAAAACGTGCATTTTTTTGCGGGTACGGATCCCGAACAGCTTGGCCATAAGCTCCTGGCCGTCAATTTAAGCGATCTGGCCAGCATGGGGGCAAAACCGGTGTCGATAATGTTGGCACTTACCTTGCCCAAAGCCGATGAAGGCTGGCTTGGCGCGTTTGCAAAAGGTTTTCTAAACTTGGCAAAGCGTTACAACGTCGATTTAATCGGCGGGGATACCACATCAGGGCCATTGGCCTTAACTGTGCAGGCTTTAGGTCTGGTGCCACAAGGTCAAGCTTTAATGCGATCATCCGCCAAGCCCGGCGATTTTATTTATGTCACAGGGCTGTTGGGCGATGCAGGATTGGGGCTAAAAATAAAGCAAGGTTATCACTGCAGCGATCCTGATGGTGCCTTAAAACGCTTCAACTGCCCTACCCCGCAAGTTGAAACCGGGCAAGCGTTAATCGGTATTGCCCATGCCTGTATTGATGTATCGGACGGTTTGGCGGCTGATTTGGGCCACATCTTACAAAAAAGCCAGGTCGGTGCCTGCCTCGATTGGGAGACGTTACCGATTTCAGCCGCTGTGCAAGGCTATATCGCCGCTACCGGTGATTGGCAACTGCCGCTGACAGCAGGCGATGACTATGAACTGTGTTTTACGGTAAGCCCCGAAAAAGTCGCACAATTAACCGTACCCTGCCACAAAATTGGTGTCATAGAAGCGCAGCCAGGGTTACAGCTTCGTAAATCAGGTACTGTTTTGCCTTTGGAGATGAAAGGTTTTGAACACTTTTATTAATGCAACGTACGGCAAAAACCAACTCACGCCCAAGCAAATTCTGACCGATCCCGTGTTGTTTCTAGCGTTCGGTTTTGGTTCCGGCTTGGCCAAAAAAGCACCGGGAACCTGCGGCACACTGGCGGCAATCCCTGTTTATTGCCTATTTGCGCAAACGCCGTTGCTGGCCTACAGCATCTTGACCATTGTAGCCACCCTTATCGGCATCAGCCTGTGCGGTATTGCCGCAGATAAACTGGGCGAACATGATTTTGGCGGCATCGTCTGGGATGAAGTCGCAGGGTATCTCATTACCATGTGGCTGGTACCATTTAGTTGGCAAGCCACCTTAGCCGGTTTTGTCTTGTTCAGGATTTTCGATATTCTTAAACCCTGGCCGATTAAATGGATAGACCAAAAAGTACACGGCGGCCTTGGCATTATGCTAGATGATGTGCTGGCAGGTATTTTTGCGGGCGGCTTATTGCTGTTGATTTTTTGAACTATTTGTTTACCCAGCTTGTTTACCCAGCGACATTAAAAAAATACCCCATCTGTCAGCCCATCACAACTGCCCTGCGTTTAGCGCCCCACTTACCGGGCATGGCATTAAACACGCCGGCACAACGGGCGCCGCAAAATTTGCAACTTCCTTTGTCATCCAGGTTCCATTCCGACAACTCGTACCAGTCACGGCCTATTAATAACTTGCCGCAATGGTGGCAATACGTGCTTTCTGCGGACTTATCATGCACATTGCCCACATAGGCATAATGCACGCCATTTTTTAAAGCGATTTGCCGCGCCTGCAACAGCGATGCAATCGGCGTGGGCGGTTTATCGCGCATCCTCCAGTCAGGGTGGAATGCTGTAAAGTGCATCGGCACATCCGGCCCCAGATTCTCGACCACCCATTGCGTCATGGCCTCCAGTTCCGCTTGGGAATCATTCTCATCAGGAATAATCAGCGTGGTCAGCTCCAGCCAAACCGGCGTTTCATGCTTGATATATTTAATTGTTTCCAATACCGGCTCCAGATGCCCGCCCGCGATTTTGTAATAAAAACGCTCGGTAAAGGCTTTCAAATCAATATTGGCGGCATCCATCCATTGATAAAACTCAATCCGGGGTTGTTCGCACACATACCCCGCAGAAACCGCCACTGATTTTATGCCCAGATTCCGGCAGGCCTGGGCGGTATCAATCGCGTATTCATGAAAAACCACCGGATCATTATAGGTATAGGCAACACTGCTACAGCCCTGCTCCAAAGCCGCTTGCGCAATCGCGTCGGGAGATGCCTTGCTCATCAGCGTATCCATTTCCCGCGATTTACTGATATCCCAATTCTGGCAAAAATTGCAGGCCAGATTGCAGCCCGCCGTGCCGAAAGAGAATACCGGCGTGCCGGGTAAAAAATGGTTCAGGGGTTTTTTTTCGATAGGATCAATCGCAAAACCGCTGGAACGGCCATAACTGGCCATGACAATCTGGTCATCCAGATTCTGTCTGACAAAGCACAGGCCACGCTGATCCTTGTGCAGCTTACAAAATCTTGGACAGAGGTCGCACTGAATGCGCCCATCTTCCAATTTATGCCAATAGCGGGTTTTTACCGTATCATGGGTAATAAAATCAGTCATTGTCATTCCCCTGGAACCGTTAATAAATCATCTTGTCGTATAAGTGTTAGCATTTAAAGTTTTTGATTTAAGGCACTAATTTTAATGGCTTGCAAAAATTTCCATGAATCTTTTACCGCAAAACAAGAGGATTACTTTATGGATAGGCAACCCGCTGTAGCAGGGACTTTTTACCCTGCAAACCGGCAACAACTGCACCACATGCTAGACCAATATTTATGGGATGCTGAAACGGCTGCGAAAGTTCCCAAAGCTATTATCGCCCCCCATGCCGGTTACATTTATTCAGGCCCTATTGCCGCAACCGCTTATGCGCGATTAAAAAAAGCCCATGATTTGATTACCCGCGTTGTTATCATCGGCCCATCCCATCGCGTCGCTTTCAAGGGGCTGGCGGTGAGCAAGGCGCAATCATTCATCACGCCTTTAGGTTCCATCACTGTTGACCAAGAAGCGGTAGAGGCTATAGCCAAGCTGCCCTTTGTCGATTACCTTGAACAGGCCCACACCTATGAACACAGCCTGGAAGTCCATTTGCCTTTTTTACAGGAAATGCTGGATGATTTCAAAATTGTCCCTATCGTGGCAGGCGATGCATCGCCGGAGCAAGTCAGCCAGGTTATCGATGCGCTGTGGGGTGGGGATGAAACCTTGATTGTCATCAGTTCCGACTTAAGCCATTATCACGATTACGCAACCGCAAAACGGCTTGACCAGGCAACCAGCTTGGCGATAGAACATTTACAATATGAGCAGCTCGCTATTGATTCCGCCTGCGGCAAAGTTCCTGTCAGCGGATTGCTAAAGCTGGCGCGGGAAAAGTCACTGACCATTAAAACAATCGACCTGCGCAACTCCGGCGATACCGCTGGGGATAAAAGCAGGGTTGTAG
>SBAV01000337.1 GCA_005239965.1 Methylobacter tundripaludum | reverse complement strand
TATTGCCGTGGACAGCCAGGGTCAAACCTATGTCACAGGGCACGCGCACTCCGCCAACTTTCCTGTCGCTAACGCTTTACAGGCAGTTAAAGCAGGGAGTAACGATGTCTTTATTAGCAAATTGACTGCCGATGGTACTGGTTTTGTCTATTCCACCTATCTGGGTGGCACGGATGGTGACACCAGCAAAAGTATTGCCGTTGATACTGAAGGCCAAGCTTATGTGACAGGGAGCACAATGTCGTCCAATTTTCCGCTGCTGAATCCTTTTCAGGCAGTTCATGCTGTGGATACGGGTGGTTTTGATGCTTTTGTCACCAAAATAAACGCTGAAGGGACCAGTCTCGTGTATTCCACCTACCTGGGTGGAAACAAAGGGGAGATTAGTACCGGCATCGCTGTAGGCTTGTCGGGCCATGCCTATGTAACAGGCTACACGACATCGCTAAATTTTCCGCTCGTCAGTCCTTTGCAACCGGCCTTCGGCGGGGGAACTGAAGATATTTTCATCACCAAGCTAAATCCGGACGGTGCCAGCCTTGCCTATTCCACCTACCTGGGCGGCAACAGTCGGGAATTATTTCCGGCTATTGCCGTGGACAGTGCGGGGCATGCTTATGTGGCCGGAAGCACCCAATCCGCCAATTTTCCACTTGCCACCCCGTTCCAGCCGGTTTATGGCGGGGGCGGTGATGCCTTCATTACCAAGATTGTAACCGACTATGCCCTGGGTGTTTCTGCCACAGGGGTAGGTACTATCACCAGCGACCCTGCCGGTATCAACTGTGGAGAAAACTGTCAAGCGCCCTTTATACCCAATGCAACAGTTACTCTGACAGCCACACCGGCTGCCAACAACCTGTTTGATGGCTGGGAAGGCGATTGTACCGGTACAGAAAGTTGTATCGTTACAATGGATGAGGCAAAAAGTGTCTCAGCGAGATTTATCAACCCCTCCATCCCCACCACGTTAACGGTAGCCAAGTCCGGCGACGGCATCGGAACGGTTACCAGCGACCCCGCCGGTATCAACTGTGGCGCAAACTGCACAGCCGACTATCCACAAAACAAACTGGTTACCCTAACGGCTACACCGGCCGCCAATGCCCTGTTTGCCGGATGGGATGGTGCGTGTTCCATAACAGGGACGTACACCTGTACTGTAACAATGGACGAAGCAAAGACCGTCACAGCAGCGTTTAACCCAGGCATTCCTTTAACAGTGGTAAAAGCTGGAGACGGCGGTGGCACAGTTACCAGCGACATTCCGGGCATCGACTGCGGTGAAGATTGTACAGAAGCCTACGACCCAGGCGCACAAGTAACCTTAACCGCCGAACCCGATAACACATCGGTTTTCACAGGCTGGACCGGCGCTTGTACAGGCACAGACCCTTGCACGGTTACCCTAGATACAGAAAAAACTGTTACGGCAACATTCAAGAAAACCGGAACCTATCTCTTAACTGTTGCTAAGGGTGGTGATGGCGCAGGCGCTGTTAGCAGTACACCCACAGGTATTGATTGCGGAGTGGATTGTACAGAATCTTACGCTAACAAAACTGTGGTCGCTTTGACGGCCACCCCTGAGGCTGGTTCTACCTTTACGGGCTGGAGTACCGGCTGTAGCGGCATAGCAGCCTGCTCGGTAACAATGACGGCAGACAAAACCGTTACCGCAACTTTCAAAAAAATACCCACTTATGTTTTAACCGTTAGTAAAAACGTTGGTGGTAGCGTAATCAGTAACCCTACGGGTATTGACTGCGGTGCAGTCTGTTCCAAATCGTATAATGAAAAAACCGTGGTTGCCTTAACGGCTACGCCGGATGTTGGTTTCTCATTTGACAGTTGGAGTGGTGGTTGTACCGGTAAAGCCGCTTGTTCAGTAACGATGACAAAAGCCCAAACCGTTACGGCAAAATTTGTCAAAGCGCATACTATTGCCTTGAACGTGACTTTTACGGAAGGCAGTGGCAAAGGTAGCATCACGAGTACGGGCATTAGCTGTAACAACGATGGTGGCGATTGTACTGAGGGTTATCTGGATGGGCAAGCAGTGACGTTTACCGCCGCGCCGGATAAGGATTCACGTTTTGTCGGCTGGGTTGGTGATATTGGCTTGCTATGCCCAAGTGCCAGTCAGCCCACCTGCAAAATAACCTTCACTGAGAATATGGCAGCCACGTTTACCGGCGGCGCCGTATTTGGCCCTAAATTAAGCTTAAACGTATTCAAAGATGGAAATGGCACGGGTAAAGTCACGGGTACACCTGGAGGGATTGATTGTGGTCCGACCTGCACCGCTAAATATCTAAACGGCGATAAAGTAACGCTAACAGCCAAACCAGATGCTGATTCCACCTTTACCAAGTGGCAAGGTCGTCCAAGTGCAGGTACTTGTTCCAGTGGCACAACAACGACCTGTACCGTCGCCCTGACAGATTCCGAATCCGTCTATGCGACGTTCACTAAAAAATCATACGACCTTAGCGTTACCAAGGGCGGCGATGGTGCCGGCAGTGTGGCCAGCAGCCCAGAAGGTATTACCTGCGGCGCGGATTGCTCAGAAACTTACCTTGATAAAGCAGTTATTACCTTAACAGCCACAGCTGAGGCGGGTTCTACTTTCGATGGCTGGAGTGGTGATTGTAAGGGGGCTACTCTTACCTGCACTGTAACCATGAGTAAGGCGCTAAAAGCAACCGCCACATTTAAAAAAATACCCTTTTATACCTTGACACTTACTGTAGCCGGTGATGGTCGGGGAAGCGTATTATCGTCACCCTTCCCAGATAATCCAGGTGGTGCGGGAGATATAATTTTCTGTTCTACGGAATTGTCAGTTTGCTCAAAGAGTTTTGTGAACAAAACCGCTATCGCGTTTACAACACCCCCAATGCCTGAACCTGGCTCTATTTTTGCAGGTTGGAGTGGTGCATGTACGGGTACAGATACATGTGGGCTTACGATGACGGCCAATACAAAATTGACGGCCACCTTCAAGAAAATACCATCCTATCTCTTGACTGTCGTCAAGTCTGGTAATGGCACAGGGACTGTAGGGGGTACAGGTATTACTTGCGGTACAGATTGTACAGAGTCTCTCATGGATAAATTAGTTATCGGATTGTCTGCAATTGCTGATGCTGATTCTATGTTTACTGGCTGGAGCGGTGGTGGTTGCACGGGTATAGGAATTTGTTCGGTGACGATGACAAAAGCGCAAACCGTGACGGCAAAATTTGTTAAAAAACATAATATTGCCTTGAAGGTGACTTTTACAGAGGGCAGTGGTGCAGGCAGCATCACCGGTACGGGCATTGACTGTAACAACAGCGGCGGCGATTGTACGGAGGACTATCCGGATGGGGCAGTAACTTTAACCGCCACCCCAGATAAGGATTCACGTTTTGTCGGCTGGGTTGGCGATATGGCATCTTTGTGTCAGGGGCAAGGAGCAAACAAGAAACCTGTCTGTAAAATCACCTTTAATGCCAATATGGCAGCCTCATTTACTGGTGGTGCTGTGTTCGGCCCTAAGCTGGTGTTGAATGTGTTTAAAGACGGCACAGGTAGCGGCAAGGTTACCAGCACACCGGCCGCTATTGATTGTGGTGCAAGTTGCACAGCTAAATACCTGGAAGGTGCCACAATAACACTGACCGCCAAACCCGATGCTGATTCCACTTTTACCAAGTGGACAAGCCTAAACGGCGTGGGCACTTGTTTTAACGCTGTAAAACCAACCTGTAAAGTCACCATGAACGACTCTGTCATTCCCGTCTATGCGACCTTCACTAAAAAGCCAGTCACGCTTACTGTTGTCAAATCAGGTACGGGTGCCAGTTCAGGTACTGTAAGTAGTAGTCCAGCAGGTATTGCCTGTGGTAAGGACTGCTCTGAGCCTTACGTTGTTAATACTTCAGTTACGTTGACGGCTACCGTCACAAGCCCTGCTACGTTTACGGGGTGGAGCGGCGGTGGCTGTAGTGGTACGTCAACATGCACGGTTACGATGTCAGCGGCCACAAAAGTCACAGCGGCATTTAAGAAGTAAATCGCTCGTTCCATTTTTATCAAAACGATACTTATGGAGTTGACTTTAGAGACGCAAAATCTTGCGTCTCTACGGTACACGTTCTATTTCGTGGGAGCAGAGCAGACACTTT
This sequence comes from Methylobacter tundripaludum, assembly GCA_005239965.1. Taxonomy (GTDB): domain Bacteria; phylum Pseudomonadota; class Gammaproteobacteria; order Methylococcales; family Methylomonadaceae; genus Crenothrix. The sequence goes on along the minus strand of SBAV01000337.1, from coordinate 23,371 downwards.
GCTCCCGCAACAAACCGCTCACCGCAGGTTGTCGACACAATTACTGTCCGCGTTAATTATGAGGGAAAGCTTATGAAACATGCCGTCCCCGATTTTTTTCCAATCCTCCGATGTGCAGCTGGAATCACACCGTCCACAGATGTTCACCCCGAATATTAAATCCTAGCAAAACGTGAAAATGCCATCATTAATAAACCCAAAAACCCTCATGAAAAATATCCCTTCCAGTTATCGAGTTATCGCTCTTTTTATTCTTGCTACCGGCAATGCGTTCCTCACACCTGTCAGCGCAGCCGCCATCACTCCGGTCGCTTACCCTGTATCTCAGCCCTGGCAGTCCATCACCCCCGGCGCAGGAGGCTGGTTTGAGGCAGTCGGCATTGGCCCAACCGGATTGATTGTCGTGGCCAGCGATTTAAGTGGCGCTTATCTCAGCAGCGACAACGGGACGAGTTGGACGCCTGTTGGCGCACCGCAAGGTGTCCTGAGTACCCACATCTCGTCAGTAGGTTTCCACAAAACGGATGGCAAAATTGTGCTGCTTGGCACAGATGATGGCATTTACCGCAGCATAAATCAGGGGAAAAACTTTACCCTTGTCCAAACAGATCGCTACATCACCAGTATCCAATTTGCCCCCAGCAATTCGGCAACCCTGTATGCAATGGGCCATACGGCCTATAACACAGCCAGCCCCATTATTTATTTTAGCAGCAACAGTGGGGCTAATTGGGTTCAGAAGTCCGGTAATGGCCTTGCCAACGCCCGCATTCAAAAACTGATCGTCCATCCAAAACGGGCCAACGAATTATACGCGGTTTCCTCGCCGGATCGCTTTACTGAACTAGCGCTTCGGACGGTTTATCGCAGTACCGACAGTGGCCAAACCTGGTCTGCAATTGGCACAACACTGGGTGATGCCTTCGATTTTGCAATATCCACAACCAACCCAAATGACATATATCTTTCGACGACCACCGGCGTGTATTATTCCGCCGATGCTGGAAACAGCTGGTCGAACACTGGCCAGCCTCTGGAGTTCGATTATTTCGGCAATAATGTTGGCTACAGCCTTTGGCTCGATCCCAGAAACGGCAACGTGATACGCCTGATCAGCAACGCCCTGTCAGTTTGGGAAAACACCCGTTGGGGAATCTGGAATGGCACCAAAAAAGCCAGCACGTTCAGCTGGAAATTCCTTAACGGCAACAAAACCTCCATTTGGAGCAAATCAGGTTGGGAAATGCCGGACTACTGGCATTTTAATGTCATAAAAGATAATGACTTATGGAGTGGTTTTTATTACTCCGGCGAAAGCCTGCGTACTATCGCAGTGGATCCGCGCAACGCCAGTCGAATGGTTTTTGTTAACGCGCAATGGATCTTCAACACCAGCGACGGCGGTGTAAAATTCAGCCAGTATTTCACCAAGGCTAGTGGTACGGGCTGGCGCTCACGCGGTCTCGAAAATGTGAATGTCTATGATGTCGCGGCAAGCCGCTGGAAAACCGGTAAGAACGTGATTTTCGGCGGTTACGCGGATATGGGCTGCTGGCGCAGTCTCGACAATGGCCTAAGCTGGGAAAGCTGCAACCCTGTGCAATACGCATCCGGTAATCCTGTCCTGGCTACGCCTTCAATGCAGGGTAACCAGCAAGGCTTAATCACTCGCCCCGAGCCTAGCCCTAGCCCTACTAGCCAAGAGGAAAATATTAAACCACCTTACCACGGGTGGCTTAACCTTAATCTGCACCGCGTTCAGTTCGAAGCCGATGTTGCCAGCAGTGGCGGCTGGCGCGGTACGGGCGGCAATGCGACAGCCTTTGCAATCGACCATGCGCGTGAAGGCATGGTCTGGGCGGCAATGGGCGATAACATCGATGCGCATATGACGCTGTTGCGCAGCACCAAGTCCGGTAAATTTGATTCCTGGCAATACGCCAGCAATGGCATTGCACCCGATGATCTGAAACATATCTATGGAATCACTGTTGACCCTAACAGCCCCCTGTCACAACGCACTTTATTTTTAACCGCAAATGGCGAGGTTTACCGTAGCACGGATGATGGCCTAAATTGGCTAAAAGTATTGAGCTGCCGTGACCGAACTGATAATCAGAACTATTGCATCACAACCGCCGTGGATTATTTCAACAGCAAGCTGGTTTACGCGGCAGGCAGCGCTGGCCTGTTTGTATCCCAAGATGGCGGTGACACCTGGGAATGGGCGGACAACACGCACATGACAAAACCCGAAAGCCTGATAGGTACGTTCTACGCCTACCTTGACCGCTATTTGATTGGGCGTATTGCAACTGATCCTTTTACACCTAACCGTGTCTACATTGCCGTTCTCGATACGCGCAGCAACAGTGAAAATAGAGGCGGAATCTGGATGAGCGACCAGGGTTATAATTGGCAACGTCTCTATGCCAATCCCTATATGCGTTCCCTGGCCGTCTCGCCGCACCTTAAAAATGAACTGGCAGCAACTTCCTCGATGGCCTATACCTCAGGCGGATATGATCCGCAATCCCTCGGTGTTTTACGGCTAAATCCTAATGGCAAATGGGAGCAATTAAACAAGGGACTGAGCTATAACAATGTTTCCACAATTGCCTATAGCACCCAATCGGGACGGTTTGTTTTAGGAAGTATGGGCCAAGGGGTAATGCGGAATTGGCGTTAGTAGCGAATGTAAATAAAACAGCAAGTAACGTTTACTCTGATGAGCAATATGTCTCGCTTATTTCTATTGTGCCGCCAAATACCAGATATAAGCACAAGTACCATACAACTTATGCATAATACATCTATTTGTAAAAATAAAGTTTACAAAAACATCTGGATTCAAATAGTGATTTCTGTATACTAATAATCGCCTGAGCATGAACCTTTTTAACTATCAACTTAATGACGTAATATTAATATGTTGATTTTATTAAATAAGTTTATGGCGTTGTCATGTATTAAAGTGAAACATGCAGTTTTTATGAGCGGCATATCTACTTTGTCCATGAACTTCCGGTTGTCAAAGAAAAGAAGTAAACGAAACTTTACTTTTTTTATTTGACTTTCTTGACAGGGCTGTCTACATAAATTCTCACTGTTCGCGTTAATTATTGGAGAAAAGTTATGAAATCCCCCCCTCATAGGCTTTTTGACCCTGCCGTTGTGTTTTATTTCAAGCAACAGCATCGCCAATTCATTACCTGCCGCTAAAGAGCAGGCCCGCAGTCACCTGGTTGAATCTGCCGTTAAGCTTTGAGGCAAACTGACCTGTAAGGTCACGATGACGGCAGCCAAAAAAGTCACGGCGACGTTTAAGTTGAAGTAAGCCATTAAAATAATTTGGGTGTAGAGACGCAAGATTTTGCGTCTCTACTTTCGTGATAAACCGAGCGTCGCGGTTTTCGGCGCAAGCCACACCAAGCTGCAATTATTTAGGGAAATATCCATGAAATACAAGCCAACAAGAGGCGCAATAAGTAAAGGCATACTGAAATCAGCAATTGCCTTATTGTGTATAGCATTAGCGACTAGCGGGCTAGCGCTAGCCGCATCAACAAACAATACGTCATTACAACTGACCACCACAATGCAAACAGTCGATGCCCCTGCATTACTAAAAAGTGTATCGATAGGCGGCAAAATAACAATAAACAACGTCGAACTCGATGGCGAAGAAGCAGCCTTTAGCTTAAATCTACAGCGCTTTGAAGTCTTTAAAACCAATGCCGTCATCACGGTACATAATGCCAAAGGTGAGCAACAGCTAAAACCCACACTGTCCGCCTATTATCGCGGCAGTATTGCAGGAAAACCCGAATCCGTCGCTGTACTCTCCGCTGATCCCACTGGAGCTATGCGCGGTATCGTACAATTAAAAGGTAAAATTTGGGTTCTGGCAGGTGGTCAAGCGGCTGGCATAAGCGCAAGCGGATTAAGCAGTGTAGAAATCCAACAGAGTGGTTTATCCGACAATGCCGCAGCTTTCCGTTGTGATGTTGATAAACTCTCCAAAACCTTACAAGCCTCTCCAACAAAGCTTGAAAATAATGTACCTATTAAAGCCTTGCAAGCCGGGCAATACTATCAGGTACCTGTAGCGATTGAAACTGATGCGGAATTTTACAACATCTTCAATTCAACGGCAGCGGCAACAACGTATATCGGCAATTTGTTTGCTTATGCTTCAACCATCTATAAACAGGAAGCCAACGCAGAACTACTGGTTGGTTCAGTAAGCCTTTGGGCAAATGGTGCAAATTCTGACCCTTGGAATCATACCTCAACAGACCAAGGATTAGATGACTTCTTAAGCTATTGGAAAAATAACCATAGCACTACACCGCGAGCCATCGCCCACTTTCTCAGTGGCCGTAATTTGGGAGGTGGTATTGCCTATCTGGGCGTACTGTGCAACAAAAATTATGGCTACGGCTATAGTGCTGCTTTAGAAGGCAATTTTTCACTTGCCAACCCCAAACCTGTTTGGGATATTATCGTAGTGTCCCACGAGATTGGTCATAATTTTGATTCTGACCATACGCACGAGTACCAAAACATCGGCGGAGACAGTCAAGCGGTCGATGCTTGTTATAACTCAAATACAGGCCCTACTGGAACGCTACCCGGTATTGGTTCACTATCAGGGGGCACTGTCGGTACAGGTACTGGCACCATTATGAGCTATTGCCATTTAAACTCTGGTGGCAATAGCAACATCAGCTTAACATTCGGTAAAAATCATCTTTACGGCATTAAAGCCTATCGTGTCAGTGATGTTATCAGCAATCATGTTGCCCAAGCTGCCGCTAACAACCCATCGTGTATTACCACCACAACTGTTTCTGAAACATTTGCTTTAAATGTCAGCACAACAGGCAACGGTACTGTTACCAGCAGTCCTTCCGGTATTGATTGTGGCAACGATTGCAGTGAAAGTTACTCTAAAAATACGCAAGTTACGCTAACCGCCACACCCGGCAGTGATTCAAATTTCAGCGGCTGGGGCGATGCCTGTACGGGTACGACAACGTGTACCGTCACTCTGGACGCCGCCAAAACCGTTACCGCCAGCTTCACCTTAAAGCCTGCCGGTACACCATTAACCATCACCAAGGCCGGAAACGGTACCGGCAAAGTGAGCAGTGTACCAGCGGGTATTGACTGTGGCAGCGATTGTACCGAAAGTTATTCCAACAATACGCAAATCAGTCTTATCGCTACGCCTGATACTACCTCAATTTTTACGGGTTGGACGGGGGGCGATTGTTCCGGCACGGATAGTTGCAACGTAACCATGGATGCCGCTAAAACGGTAACAGCTAACTTTGCCCTCAAACCAGTGGGTACGCCGCTAAACGTTACCAAAGCCGGTGATGGCACCGGTAGTGTCGTCAGCAATCCTGTGGGGATTGATTGTGGCAATACCTGTAGCGCGGGTTATCCCACCAACACGTCCGTTAAGCTAACCGCCACACCTGCTACTGATTCTACTTTTGGTGGCTGGACAGGAGATTGCAAAGGGACAAGCCTGCGTTGTACGGTAAAAATGAGCCTAGCGAGAAATGTGACCGCCACCTTCAAAAAAATCCCTTCGTATCAACTGAACATAACTCGTTTGGGTGATGGAACAGGCAAAGTTGCCAGTAACCTCGCAGGCATTGATTGCGGCACGGCCTGCTCTGCCAGTTACCTCAACAAAACGGTTGTTACCCTTGCCGCCACGCCCGATGCCGATTCTACTTTCGAAGGGTGGAGTACGGGCTGTAGTGGTAGAGGCACCTGCAAGGTGACCATGACAGCCGCAAAAACCATCACCGCGACATTTAAAAAGATACCCTACTATCTTTTGAGCGTCATCACTACTGCGGGCAAAGGCACGGGCAAGGTCACTAGCAGTCCTGCCGGCATTGAGTGCGGTGCAGATTGTTCAGAAAGCTATATCAATAAAACCGTGGTCACGCTAACGGCTGTACCTGACAGCATCTCTACGTTTTCTGGCTGGAGTGGCTCATGCAGTGGCAAGGCAACCTGTAAAGTCACTATGACAGCGGCCAAAAAAGTCACGGCAACGTTTGCAGCCAAGCCGATAGTTCTTAGCTCTTCTGCATTCACCAATAACAAAGCCATTCCCAAACTCTATACCTGCGATGGCGATAATATCTCACCGCCGCTGGACTGGACAAATATCCCCACTGGCACACAAAGTTTGGCGTTGATTGTGGATGACCCTGATGCCCCGAACACACAAAAAATGTGGATGCATTGGGTGGCTTATAATTTCCCCGCTACTACAACCAGTCTCGGTGCTGGCGGGCCCTTACCAGAAGGCACTGTTGAGGGTGTAAATGACTTTGGGAATGTAGGTTACGGTGGCCCCTGCCCACCCCAAGGAAAAACACACCGTTATTTTCATAAGCTGTATGCGTTAGATACGGTGTTATCGCCTTCCGCAACGGCTCCTATTACCAAGGCGCAATTGGAGCAGGCCATGCAAGGCCACATCAAGGGACAGGTGACTTTAATCGGCACTTATAAACGCGCTGTTGCATCAGTGTCACCCTAATATTACGGCTAAAAACGGCAGATAGGCATTAATGTCTATCTGCCATTAAGCGTCAACCACATGGCGAATGTGCAATTACACTTGGTTTAAAAACTGTCTGCAAGATGCCTTCTTGGTAATTATCCGGCCCCTTCTCTTAGAAGCCCTTCTCCCCTCGGAAGAAGGCTATGATGAGGGATATAAAAATAGCGAGTGTCTGGATAATTACCCAGGCCTTGCAATGTAATTCACAACTTTATTTAAGGAACCTTCCATGGTAACTAATGCTTTAGTTCAAGCTCGTATCGATAGCATCATAAAAGAAGAAGCCACAGCTGTATTGGCAACTATGGGACTGACGGTGTCAGAAGCAGTACGGTTGCTGCTGACGCGCGTTGCTTACGAGCAAACCTTACCTTTTGGCTTGTTGACCCCCAATACTGAAACTGTTGCAGCGATGCAGGAAGCGCAATGGGGCAATCTGCCATCGGCTGCAACCATGGAGCAATTTATCGATGCTATGAACGCGGAAGATTGAATGGACGACGGCATTTAAACGGGGCTTCAACTGAAACATTAATACGAATTAAGAACTAAAATTTTTTACCTGACAATCAATGGGAAATTTTGACCAATAGATGCCCTGGTTTTCTTCAGTTCTTAATTCGCATTTTACAATTGGGTAGGCTTGGTTAGCATTCTAAACTTGGATCGTGTATTAATAACGATCCGATTTAGCTTTCTTGGTTTTGGCTTTTCTAGTGCCGTAATAGCCTACTATCAAACCCAATCCAACCAGCTCCAAAAAGCCAACGACGATATACAGCAGGCTTTTGCTCTCAACAGTAAAAAAACGGGTGAACACACTGAGTAAATGATCGAACCAGGATTGTTGACCGGGTAATTTGGAATCCCCGGTTGTCCGGTTTTGCAATGACGCAAGTTGCTCATCTTTCACCAGCAGCAGTTTCTGCATTGCGGTCATTTGTTGCTCCATTTTGTTTAATCGCTCTTGCAAACTCTGCACTTTCGCGCTTAACGCACCCACACTATCCACTGGTTTGATGACCGTATTTATGTCATCACTGATCAATAAGGCACTCTGATCAACGGGGGTTTCTGTTGGCGCGGTCAAGGTCAATTTCTTTTGAACGGGAGCGGACGACGAAGCCTCAGCTACTGCTGGAGGTTCGGGTTGCGGTTCGGGCGGTGTGTCCAGCCGCTCTTTCCAGGCTCTGTTTTGACGGTAGAATTCCGCTCTCGCTTCCCAGGCATTCAGGCTGTTCAATGCCTTACGCTCAGGCACACGTAGTATCTGCCCTGCTTTCAAGGCATTAATATTCGGACTGAAAAATGCTTTCGGATTGGCATTGTATAAAGCGATGGCCATTTGTTCGTGGCTGACACCCGCATTGAGACGCTTGGCTATTTTGGACAAGCTGTCGTTGTTCCGGACATTCACCCAATCAGGTTTTCTTTTGACTTCAGGTGCTGGATGGGATGGTTTGGCGCGTACCGGTAGTCTTTTTTCATGCGGGGCGTTATAAGACTGAATGGGCGGTTCCACATGACGCCTTGAAACGGTAATTTCAGGCGCAGCATGTTTTCTGATACGCACCGGTTCATAGTCGGCAGGCGGCTCCATTAAAACGGTAAACTGGCGGTAGAGTGTGGCTTTAGGTGACGAGGCTTGTAGCAAAAACACCAATACCGGTTCAGAAATGACGCCATTAGACCTCACTCTGATAACCACAGAACGGTCGCTGCTTTGCACAGGTTCAAACCTAAGTTTCAGTAATTCCCTGTCCCACGGTATGCCGCGTTCAGAAAACTTGTCGTAAGGCGCCAGTTGCACATGAATATCGTTAGGATTGTCACCCGCGTTTAACGACAGCACAATGTCGGCATTGAAGCGCTGGTTCAATGCCGATTTTACCCGAATGTTGCCGATGCTGAGAGCCTGCACAGGGCTATGAGCAAGCAACAGGCAAAAACCCGCCGCTTTAACGAAATAACGCATACTGGTTTCCCTGCCCAAACCCACTTAGCTGATAGCTTTCCTGCTTTTAATAAACACGTAGCCTGTGACCGAGCCCCACAGCAACATATAAATACTGTGCAGCATCACCTCAAAACTGAAGCTGTTGATATTCCTGAAATAATCAGCAATGTCATCTGCTAATACCAACACCAAAACAAGATAGATGGCACTTTTAAACTTGATAAGATGCTCGTAAAAAACACCAATGCCCAGAATAACAAAACCGGTAAAAAACCGTATGCCACTGTGTATGAGCATTTCTGTGGTAAATAATTGTATTTTTAACGCTGCATCCACAAAATACAGCACTATCAAGCCAAGCCCTATAGCAACACTCAGCGCCTTCATTGCGACCTTCTTATGCCTTTATGCATCATCAATTAATTTTAATCCTGGCGGCAGTGCTTCGCCAAAAATCTGTTTTTCATCTTTTTCATCAAGCACCTTGACTTGCTCGACCAACTCTAGCCAGGATTGAGGCGTTTTGCTGGATTTCAACTTTTCAATTACCCCGCTGCGCATTTTGTCGTCAATATCCCTGGCACGATCACCGCTCATCCTGGCAATAAGTGTAGCAGCAAAGCCTATGTGCGGTGATTTTCGCCAATCTTCAGCCATCATGCGCGTTAGCCAATCTGAGACAATGGTTGCAGGAACCACATTATGGCTGCTGCCATGAAAAGGCATACGGGCACCAACACGTCCAACCGCCCACCAGGTCTGGCTCGACTCGCTGGCTTTTTGCAAGCGCGTTAACAACCATTCCCCCAGTTGAATTTTTTTATCGACCGGCAGACGCTCCAAGACTGCCGCAAGACGCACCATATCGTCATAACTGCGTGTCTTAAGGTGCTTGGCTACCCCAGGTTGCCTTGCCGCAGCCGGATTAATGAACTTTTCCAGGTCGAAAAAGATTTGCTCTTGCGCTTGCACATTCAAACCACCGGCAACACGTCGCCATAACGTCCACCATTCGCTCCAGTTTTGCGATTCATTCACAAACTGTAGACCTTGCGGATACATTTTCCAAAGCTGTTCCACCCGCCAATCATCCAATGGATAGCCGAATCCCGGACGCAAACAAAAGCCGGTCAGACTCAACCAGATTTTTTCATGATTTTCAGAACGCCGATGGTATTTAGCGCCTTCCAGAAAGGTGGTAAACAAAGTTCTCAACAAAGGCGTTGGCCATTCATTACGTGACGAACCGATGAGTTTTTCAAGGTCAACACGCAAGTTTTTTACCGCTTTGGGATCAACTTGTTTGGATTTCGAACCAAAAATGCTTTGTATTTTTTCTATAACAGCGCCGATATTGGCAGGTAATGCCGCATCAGTTTGTAATGCGGCGCCACGGCCTTTTTTTCTGATTTGAAACTCAACATTCCAGCGTTGCCGCGTATCTTCAGTTGAAACGCATTCGATTTTAAGCGTACCGACTTCAGTTTGCGTCACTGCCAATTGCACAATGACTTCAGCATTGGGGTTGCCATCATCACCTTCAAAGGCAACCGCGAGTGGCGGCAGCGAATGAAACTGATCGGTGATTCCGGTGATGTCGCCGGGCTTAAACTGGCTGTCACCGGACATGGACACCAAGTGAAAACGCACCGGCAACCCCAAGCGCAGAGCAAAACGCCGATCTTTTAAAACAACCTCATCGCCTTCTTCACTGCCCTGCGGCAAAATGCAAACACCGCGTTGTTGCGCGTCGCCGTCCGTATCAACCAATAAAAAATAACTGCGTGCCGCACCGCCGCCGATTTTCAGTTTTTTATCACGCAGGGCAATCGCGTAACTAACCGCACCAAACGCCACTGAAAGTTCGGGGTGGTTGTTTTCAAGCAAAACCGGCGGTTTCGATGACCAGGAACTCAGCAAGTTAATGGTTCTCTGGGTGATAGGCTGGCTGCGAAACACGCCGCCATTGAGCAACAAAGCATCGGGCACAATGCCCTCACCTTTCAGCGCCAACCGTGCCCTGTCTTTATGCTGTTTTAAGAAGGCAGCAATATGTTTGCTGATCGCAGGTTCTGCTGCGTAAGGCAAACCAAACTCAACTACGCCACTGCGCTTTCTATCGGGCAAATCATCCAACCCTGATAAAGGAAAAAAACCATCCAAGGCAATTTCTCTGACTTCATCACGCGTCAGTACTACCGAGCGGGCGCTGCCAATTAACTTGCCGCCACCGCCCAATAAAGTTATCTTGACTTGCTCAGGGGCATCATCCGCCAATAGCTTCTCTTTAGCGATTCGGCATTGCTCAATCAATTGTGATAAATCGGCAACCGACAACCGTTTTTCAGTGCTGCCCAAACGGCTTTCGGCGAGATGCGCCAAGGCCAAATCGATATTGTCGCCACCGAGCATCAAATGATCGCCGACGCCAATGCGGGTCAGTTTGGGCTCTGCGCCCACCTGGGTACTGTGCTCGACTTCTATCAGCGTTAAATCGGTCGTGCCGCCGCCCACATCACACACCAACAATAAATGCACACCGTCCAAAACCTGATGAATATGATTATTATTGCGCCGTAACCAGTCGTAGCAAACCGCTTGCGGTTCCTCCAGCAGACGAACGCGATTGAGCCCCACTATTTTGGCAGCTTCCAGAGTTAGGGAACGTGCCGCTTCATCAAAGGAGGCAGGAACGGTAATGACAATATCCTGCTGTTCCAATAGTGCATCAGGAAAGCGATGATTCCAGACCATGCGGATATGGGCAAGATAACTGGCGCTGGCATCAATCGGTGAAATTTTGTTAACGTCATCGCCGCCACCCCACGGCAGGATTTCAGCGCTGTGATCTACGGAGGGGTGCGATAACCAACTCTTGGCGCTGGTCACAAAGCGGCCTTTGGTTTTTGCGCCTAAAAGTCGCGCCGCCTCGCCAACCACGCCGGTTTCTCCGGGGGCTGCAAACAGGGTATCGCCTTCGGACAATTCACCGGCTGCCGGGTGATAGCGTACCGAGGGCAATAATGCTCTGGCGGCCACCTGTCCTGGGGCAACCAGCTGTTCTATTTGGAAAATGGCAATATCTTGAGTTTTGTTATCGGCTGCGGCAAAAGCAACCACAGTGTGCGTGGTACCTAAATCGATACCCACCAAGTATTTTAGAGTTTGATCTTGCACGATAGTGATTTATTTATGTTTGTTAATCGGGATATGTGTAATCAATACGGATTTTTAACCAATCAAGCACCACCCTAATTTTGATCATTTTAAATTACAAATATCACTATATTTTAAACGTAGCTTCAAAGCAACATTACAGGATTGAGTAATTTTGTATTTATTCAGTCCCCCTCTTTGAAAAGGAGGGGTTAGGGGAGGTTTTATGACAAAATCCCCCCTCAAATCTCCCCTTTTCAAGGGGGGAGGTGAATAAGTACGTAATTTTTAGCCTATACAAAATATCCAACATCAGTATTTTTTACATTGATTATGCTATGTTCAACTTTTTTAACTCATTGATTTTATTTGCACTAAGTTCTCTATTTTAAGCTTGTTAAGTTTAGTTAGTTAAATCAATATATTATTGAAAAAAGTTGAACATCGCGTATATATGGAACTTTGTAGTGTAATATCTTTCTAATCAAGCGAATTGCAAATAATTTTCATTGTGGTTCACATTTGTACAATTACTTTTTTTGACTAGACTAACGTATGCCCAAGACCCCTTTTGTTACCTTTAAATTAAAGGGCAAGGGCAAATTCTTACATATTTGAGGATACTATCATGATTAGAAAATTGTTGGCTTTATCTTTTGTAACTGTTTTGGGTACTTGGGCGTCGACTGCTGCTGCAGGCCCTGGACATGGCGCGGACACACAATGTTATGTGTGGGCTAATAATGCAAACTCTGCTATAAACACTGCTTACAGCTCGTCTCCTACGTATTCATTTAATACAAATGGTAGTGCCGAGACCCAGAACTGGGTTACGCGCAGAGGAACTGGTGCTTATTCTGTTACCTGTAAAGGTGTAGGTGGTGGTGGGTGGGGAGCATCTGGTGGTCATGTACAAGTCACTGCTTACGGTAGTACTGATAGTTACTGTAAAGTTCAAAATTGGGGTAGCGGCGGAGCTGACTTCACTGCCAATGTAAAATGCTACTCATCGACCGGAGCCGCAGTTAATAGCCAGTTTGACTTGTTGTTTGTCTGGTAATAAATTTTTTGGGATGTCGTAAGATACGTTGCATAATATTAATTTAATCGGCGTATCTTACGCGTTACGCCAATGCCGAATCACAACTAACTTGCATATTGTGCGTTGTGTAATTATTCAGACCCCGCCAATTTTATACCCCTTCATCCTAACCTTTTCCCGAAGGGAGAAGGAATTTTAAGAGAAGGGATGAATAATTACTTGCGGGTTTAAATTTGAAATTCAGAACGCTCATGGCCTGCATCAACCAAGGTTTTTAACCAGGTTGGCATGACACCACGCCCTGTCCATGTTTTTTCAGGATCATCGGGATGACGGTATTTGATAGGCACAACAGCGCCTTTACGTACCGATGATTTTTTATCATTTTCTACAATTTCCACAGACACATTGATTGATGATGCCAACTCTTTCATTTGAGCCATCACTTCTTTACGCTTATTGACTTGCAAGCTGCGCAATGCTTTTTCGGCATTTTCAATAAGTGCCTCTAATTCCTTTTCGTTCATGTTTTGGAAATCAATCATTTTTTCGCTCCGATAATTCTTATAGTTAATTTATAATTGTTGTAAGCATTCATCTCCCTTTTGGGAAAAGGGTTAGAGGATCTTATCTAAAAAAAATCCTCTAACCTCTCTCTTTTTCAAGGAGAGGTTCATGAATAATCATATCAATTTTTATAATTATAACATTAACAAAACCATTTCACTAGATAGCTATACGTATAAACACTGTTTACTGAAATAAGATTGGCTTTGGTAGTTAATTACTATAATTAACGCCTATAATTAAGATGTATAATTTATCCTTAATATATTAAGACACTAATGATATGACACAAAAATACTTACCCTTGAAAGATCACGATACTCCCGTTAAAGTATTATTTACAGGCTATCTTTGCGCTGTTGGCATAGGTTATTTTTTCGCATTGCTTCAGATTTTGTTCACACACGGCATGGCCGATGGCAAATTTGGCTTATCCATTGATGATATTGTGTACAGTTATTATGGCAATCGCTCTGGCACGGTGTTGGAAACTCAGCTGAACGGTGCTATGAAAGACAATGCTTCTGAAGAGCAACGCTTTAAAATTATCCAATGGGTACGGGACGGGGCTGAATTGGAAGACTATAAATCCAAGGGCATTGACAGCATTATTGAGGAGCGTTGTGTAATGTGCCATAACGCACAAGCTCCGGCGAACACGCCTGATTTCACCCAATTTGAGAATTTAAAAAAACTATCCACTCAAGATACAGGCGCAACGTTCAGTTCATTGACGCGGGTTTCGCACGTCCATCTGTTTGGCATCAGCTTTATTTTTATGTTTGTGGGGTTGATTTTTAGTTTTTCAGAAACAACTTCAACTCGGTACAAATGTATCGCTATTGGAATGCCTTATATATTCTTGGTCACCGATATTTTATCCTGGTGGCTTACCAAAGTTCATCCCATGTTTGCTTGGCTAATTATTTTAGCAGGGATGGGGATGGGGATTTCATTTATATTTATGTGGGTGATTTCGCTTCTGGAAATGTGGGCTTACCAACAAATATTTATTGAAAACGGTGGTGTCTATGGCCAAAAATTGAAAGCCCTGTATGCAGCCACCATTACGCCAGAAAGACGGGCTTGGTTATTATCGATGTTATCTTTAGTACGAGAAAAAGCGCATGAACAATGGCTAAATACTATTATTCCATTTTTAAAAAAATTGCTGAATAACATCAAGCGTTCTGAATGATATAGAATTTATTGATAAACCAATAAGGTTCATAATGAATTTTGTTGTGAACCTTTTTATTTATCTAAAATCACCGTGAATTTTTTTTCATTTAATACCTGACCCTTTTCATCAACTAACCTCACAGCCCAGTTGCTATTAGTCGTATAAGCAATCATTTGCCGACTTGATGTACGCCAGGTTTTATCGGATATATTCACGGTTTTCTTGGAGATAAGCTTGTCGTCCAGTAACCATTCGTGATAAACCGTTTGCCCTTTCATATCCGCTAATTCAGCGAAGAAATAAACTGGCACTGGTTTTTTTTCGCCTGCTTTTAAGGGTAGGCTGATTTCGCCCACCGGCTCACTGTTAACAATTTTGGACGTTAACTGCACCCTGATTACTTTTTTTTTGGACGCTTCAGTAGCGGTGTCTTTTTTTTGGACAACTTCGCTTGTTATAACCGGAGCATTGTTAGCAACAGGGACCGAAGCCACTTTACCGACAGCGGTTTTTTGAGGATCAGAGGAAAAAAAATACATCGCCAATGCAGCCAGAGCGGCAATTCCTCCCACGGCAAAGGCGATGCGTTTATAATTCCATTCGGTTACCGTTTTAGGCGCAGGAATTTTTTTCCCAGGCATCTGTCCTGTAGGATACTTTAATTTAATAACAATGCTTTTTTTTTCGGCCATAGAACTATATTTACTCTTGAGCTTAAAGGAAGAATCATGATTGCCTGTATTTTAAGCTAACATGTTTTTTTGGGGGCAATGCGTTACACTTTGGTAATATACCATTAGCCCAGAAAAAAACCCGCGCAGAATTTACCGGATATCTATCAAAATGAGTGAGCTGCTTAAATTTTTTCAAAACTCGTCTAGCTTTTATGGCAGCAATGCCAGTTATATCGAAAATCTGTACGAACATTTTTTAGAAGACCCTGAATCCGTTGATGCCAGTTGGCAAAAAGAGTTCCGTGATATTCACCAGAACACAGGCTACGAAACACCGCACAGTCCGGTGGTAGAGCGCTTTGCGCAGCTGGCTGTAAAAATGCCAGGCCGACTTGTACAACTGCAAGGTTTTACCGAGGAAAGTGTCAAAAAACAATCTGCTGTTGCCCGTTTAATCAATCATTATCGGGTGCGCGGGCATCAAATTGCGCAAAATAATCCTTTGGGGAAAAACGGCGCAATACCTGCGGATCTTGAACCTGCCTCTTACGGATTTTCCGAGCCTGACATGGATACGGTTTTTGATGTCGGCATGATTTACGGTGTCGACCGAATGTCCTTGCGACATATTATTGCCAGCCTCAAAACCATTTACTGTGGCAGTATCGGCTCAGAATACATGCACATTGTCGATACCAATATTAGACGCTGGATCATTAATCGTCTAGAGAGCTCTCCAACAAATCTTGCCATTAATGCAGAAAAAAAATACTGGTTGTTAAAATTACTGACATCTGCTGAAGGTATCGAAAGCCATCTACAGAATAAATTCGTCGGTCAAAAACGTTTTTCGCTCGAAGGTGGAGAAGTATTAATTCCCATTCTGGATGAATTGATTCAGGATGCTGGCGAAAAAGGCGTTAAAGAAATTGTCATTGGCATGGCGCACCGTGGCCGGCTCAATGTGCTAATTAACATTTTAGGAAAAAGCCCGTCCAGTTTGTTTGATGAATTTGCCGGGACCGCCACACCTAATCCCGGTGTCAGTTCGGGTGATGTCAAATACCACATGGGCTTTTCTTCCGATGTCGCCACACCCGGTGGCCCGGTGCATTTAACGTTGGCGTTCAACCCATCCCATCTGGAAATTATTAACCCGGTGGTAGAAGGTTCAGTTAAAGCGCGGCAAGATCGAGCCGGTAAAAACGGCATCCAAACCGTAATTCCTGTATTAATACACGGTGATGCGGCGTTTTCCGGCCAAGGTATCGTCATGGAAACGCTCAATATGTCACAAACCCGCGCTTTTTCCACAGGCGGCACGGTGCATATTGTTATCAATAACCAGATAGGTTTTACCACCAGCCATCCCCAGGACGCCCGCTCCACACTCTATTGCACGGATGTTGCCAGCATGATTCAAGCGCCGGTGTTCCATGTCAATGGCGACGACCCTGAAGCCGTGTTGTTTGTCACCAAATTGGCTATTGATTACCGCATGACCTTTAACAAGGATGTCGTGATCGACCTGATTTGTTATAGACGACTTGGGCATAATGAAGCTGATGAACCAGCGACAACTCAACCGGTTATGTACAAAAAGATCCGGAAGCACAAAACTACCCGTAAAATTTATGCGGAAAAATTGATCAGCGAAGGCATCATAACACCGGAACAATCTGTAGAGATGGAACAGGGTTACCAAAAACGTCTGGACGAAGGGCAAATTGTTTCCAGGCCAGCTTTGGAAAACGCCGGTTATACGTACACCGCACAATGGAATGAATATCTCAATAAGCATTGGGATGTTGCTTGCAATACCACCGTACCTATGGAATTTTTACGCCTTTGCAATGACAGAATGCAGCGCCTGCCAATGGGTTTTGAATTGCACCCACGGGTGGCTAAGGTGATGGAAAATCGCCGTAAAATGGCCGCAGGCGCCATGCCCATCGATTGGGGATTTGCTGAAAATATAGCTTATGCAACCTTGGCCATGGAAAAATATGGCGTGCGTTTGATAGGCCAAGACGTTGGTCGCGGCACTTTTGTGCATCGCCATGCAGTATTACACAATCAAATCAACAATAAAACCCATACACCGCTACGCCATCTGGATAAAGACCAAGGTCGTGTGCAGATTTATGACTCCCTGCTGTCAGAAGCGGGGGTGTTGGGTTTTGAATACGGTTACAGTACCACCATGCCGAACACGCTGGTGATCTGGGAAGCGCAATTTGGTGATTTTGCTAACGGGGCGCAAGTGCTTATCGATCAGTTTATCAGCTCTGGCGAAACCAAATGGGGGCGGTTATGTGGGCTGGTGATGTTGTTGCCGCACGGTTATGAAGGCCAAGGCCCGGAACACTCATCTGCTCGGCTCGAACGTTATTTACAACTGTGCGCCGAACATAATATCCAGGTGTGTAGTCCAACAACACCGGCACAAATCTTTCATTTGCTACGCCGGCAATTGTTGCGCTGCTACCGTAAACCGTTGATTGTAATGAGTCCGAAGAGCTTGTTGCGTCACAAACTCGCAGTATCCACGCTGGAGGAATTTACCGAAGGCCAATTTCACACGATTATCGGCGAACAAGATGCGCTTGATGCTAATAACGTCACTCGTATAGTGTTTTGTGCCGGTAAAGTCTATTATGATCTTCTGGAAGCGCGACGCGAGGACAAGGCTCTTAGCCATGTCGCTATCGCCCGTATTGAACAACTTTACCCCTTTCCTGATGTGTTGTTCAAAATGGAAATAGCCAAATACCCTCGCTTGGAAGATTTCATCTGGTGTCAGGAAGAGCCTAAAAATCAGGGTGTTTGGTATCAGTCACGGCACCATTTTACTGATAATTTGCAATCCCATATCAGGGTGACGTATGCTGGGCGCGAGCCTTCGGCAGCCCCTGCGGTAGGCAAGTTTCACATTCATATAGAACAACAAAAAGCGGTCGTACAATCAGCCCTATATGGCAATCCCTCAGGAAAATAACATGAGCATTGAAGTTGTAGTTCCCAATTTACCCGAATCTGTTTCCGATGCGACCTTGATCAGCTGGCATAAACAAACCGGTGATAAGGTTAACAAAAACGACCATCTTGTCGACCTGGAAACAGATAAAGTTGTCCTGGAAGTGACAGCACCGGAAGCCGGCGTATTGGGTAAAATCCTGAAAAACGATGGCGCCATTGTTACAGCCGGTGAAATACTGGCTTTGTTGGAAACGCAAGTGGCTCAGGACTCGTCTACAAGCCAGAGTAACGTCCCAACAGCCGAAACCACAATAAAACCCGCAACCAGTAAAGTTCCCGATATTCCCTTAAGCCCTTCCGTCAGGCGTTTGGTGCATGAAAACACCCTCGATCCCGCAACAATTACCGGTACCGGGAAAAGTGGCCGCTTGACCAAGACCGATGTACTGGAGCACCTCCATCAACAAGAAGCGGTCAAAACCGAAGCGATACCAGCGCCATCACAACCTAAAGAAGAGCCCGTTAAGGCGAGTGACGTTATAATACCGCCCAACAATCTTCGCCCCGAACAGCGCGTTCCCATGACGCGCCTGCGTGCAAAAGTTGCCGAGCGATTGTTGCAGGCGCAGCAAAATGCCGCCATGTTGACCACGTTTAACGAAGTGAATATGCAAAATGTCATCGACCTCCGTAATCAGTACAAAGCCCGGTTTGAAGAAAAACACAAGGTAAAACTAGGCTTTATGTCATTTTTTGTGAAAGCCTCCATCGAAGCGTTAAAGCGTTTCCCGGCCATTAATGCCTCGATTGACGGCAATGATATTATCTACCACGGTTACTATGATTTGGGTATTGCCGTCAGTACGCCACGCGGATTGATTGTGCCGGTATTGCACGATGCGGATCAACTCGACTTTGCCGGTATTGAAAGAAGTATTGCCAACTACGGCGAAAAAGCCCGTGCCGGCATACTGGCATACGATGACTTAAAAGGCGGTACTTTTACGATTACCAATGGCGGTGTTTTTGGTTCAATGCTGTCTACGCCCATTTTGAACCCGCCCCAATGTGCCATTTTGGGTATGCATGCCATAAAAGAGCGCCCGGTTGTTGAAAACGGCCAGATAGTGATCCGGCCCATCATGTATTTGGCGTTATCATACGACCATCGTTTGGTTGATGGCCGTGAAGCGGTACAGTTCTTAGTAACCATTAAAGAATGCTTGGAAGCACCTGCACATCTTTTACTTAATATTTAATACTATGGCCGAAATACATACCCTTTATGATGTGATTGTTATTGGCGCTGGGCCTGCAGGCTATATCAGTGCGATTCGCTGTGCGCAACTGGGCTTTAAAACCGCCTGTATTGACGGCTGGCTTAACAAAAAAGGCCAAAGCAGCTTGGGCGGTGCGCATCTTAATGCCGGCTGTGTGGCTACCATTGCCTTGCTGGAATCATCGAAAATCTACCATCTACTTAAGCATGGTATCAATGTGCATGGTATTTATGCGGACAACATTACCGTCGATATCCCCAAAGTTATTGCGCGTAAAGATAACATCATCGAAACGTTTGGCGGCAAGATTGCTGATATATTCGCCTATCACAAGATTGACTACCTTCATGGCAAAGCTCAGTTGCTTAACGAAAAGCACGTACGTGTCAGCTCATCTGACTCCCCATCGCCAATGGTAATGGAAGCCAAACATATTATTCTTGCTACTGGCTCATCCCCTACCGAATTACCGTACGCGCCTATAGATGGGGAATTTATTATCGATACGGCAATGGCCTTGAATCTGGATGCCGTGCCGGAAACGCTGGCCATTATCGGTGGCGGGGTAATAGGTCTGGAGCTGGGTGGTATCTGGAACAGGTTCGGTGCAAAAACTACCCTGCTTGAAGCCCAGGAAACCTTCTTATCCTTACCGGATCATGAAATTTCAAGTGAAGCGTATCGTATTTATAGATCCCAGGGACTTGATGTGCGTTTGGGTGCAAGAGTCATTACCGCGAAACCACATAATAATAAAGTAACTTTAAGCTATCAGGATCAGCAAGGTACGCATACGCTGTGCATTGATAAACTGATAGTCGCATCGGGCCGCAAACCCAATACCGATAACCTTGCTGCACCTGAAGCGGATCTATTGCTTGATGAAAATGGTTTCGTTCACGTTAATGAAAACTGCCGTACCAATTTGCCGGGCGTCTATGCCATAGGTGATTTGACAGTGCTTGGCCCCATGTTGGCCCACAAAGGTATAGTAGAAGGCCTCTTTGTTGCTGAACAAATCGCAGGCATACATAATCCCATTAATTATGAAGCGTTGCCTAGCGTTATCTATACCGATCCTGAAATTGCCTGGGTAGGGCAAACCGAGCAAGCATTAAGAGCAATAGCCGAACCTATTAAAGTAGGGGTCTTTCCACTGAATGCCAATTTGCGCGTACACACTACGGGACAAAACAACGAAGGCATGGTCAAAATTATTGCCCATGCTGAAACTGATGCCATTCTCGGTGTTCATATCATTGGTACGCATGCTTCAGAGATACTGGCTGAGGCGGTGTTGGCGATAGAGTTTTCGGCGAGCAGTGAAGATTTGGTGCAAACCATACATGCGCATCCCACGTTGTCAGAAACCCTGCATGAAGCTGCATTGGCCTTAAAAAACAGAGCATTGCACGTGCCATTGCCGTTTTCCTAATCAATATTTTTAACCAACATTACCTATGAACACTACTTCTCTAAGTAGCCGAATAAAATGCGCGGTTGTTTTGATCATTTTTACGGTTCTTGGACTTGGGCCTGTACCGATTACCAGTCTCGTGGGGTTGTTCATTGTCGTTTTTAGGCCGCACTGGTTTAAAAATCTTGTTGATCACATCTATAAAGATTAGTGAATTAACTGTCACTTGGGTTGGGGGACAAGATTATGCATCAGAACCCAACCCATTCGCCCGAATTTTAGCTTATACATTGAACACGCCCTCTAAAAACTTACCCTTTTTGCTTAAGAAAATAATTACTTAAGAATTTAAACAGTATAATCAGCTTGTACTTTAACCTAGAGGAACACACTGATGGATGCACAACAAATATTAGATATGCTATTAAGTTCAGGTCAGGAGCTCGTTGATAAAGGTAAAACGATTGCAGAGGAAAAATTAAATCTCCCTGACAATCCAGAAGATCGCCAAAAAATGCTGGATGGCGCAAGCAAAGGGGCGATAGCGGCAGGGGCGTTAGCCATCTGCTTGGCACCCAGGTTGGACGTAAACTGACCGGTGCAGGACTAAAACTCGGTAGTTTAGCGGCTATTGGCGGCGTTGCTTACAACGCCTTCCAAAAATGGCAAAGCCAACAACCTGCACCCGTAGCAAATGCGGGCCAGCCTGTTACCGAGCTTTCCGGCCCTGCCAGTGGCCAGCGTGGTAAAGTGCTGCTTACGGCAATGATTGCCGCCGCCAAAGCTGACGGTACCGTTGATGATAAAGAAAAGGAAATGATTACTCAGCAACTGGCAAAACTTAATCTGGGTGATTCTGCCAGTGTGTTTGCGGAAGAACTCAATAAACCTCTGGATATTAAAGCCGTAGCCGCAGGCGCCGATTCGCCCGCAACCGCTGCGGAAATTTATTTGATTTCCCGCGCCGTTCTTGATGTAAACAACCCGCAGGAACAAAATTACCTGGATCAGTTGGCCAAGGAAATGAATTTGGCGCCTGAACTTGTTGCAGAGCTGAACGGCCAACTCCAAGCGTAAAGCTATAGGCGTTATAGCATGTGCGGTTTGCCATCACAAAACCGCACGTATCTCACGTTTGTGTCATTAAACAATGCGAATCCCCTTAAAGGCATATTTTGTCGAATGTATGACGGTATAATTATTGCGAAAGATATGCCCCTTACAAATTCCATCTATAACTTATCGATAACAAATCGACTATGCCTAAAATATTAGCCTTTGCCGGCAGTGCCAGAAAAGATTCATTCAACAAAAAATTGGTAAAAATTGCAGCATCAGGCGCTGAAAGTGCCGGTGCTGATGTCACCTTTATTGATTTAGCCGATTTCCCCATGCCCATTTTTGACCAGGATCTGGAACAGGAAAAAGGTATGCCGAACAATGCCCGCGCCTTTAAAAATCTGTTGCTTGCCCATGATGGTTTCCTGATTGCTTCACCGGAGTATAACAGTGGCTTCAGTGGCTTATTAAAAAATGCCATCGATTGGGCGTCACGTGCCGAAACCACAGATGAACCGCCACTCAGTGCTTATCAGGGCAAAGTCGCAGCCATCATGGCGGCTTCACCCGGTGCGTTAGGGGGCATAAGGGGCTTGGTGCTTCTCAGAATTGTGTTGGGCAATATCGGGGTTACCGTTTTGCCCCAACAGCAAACCATCCCGCTTGCGCTTAAAGCCTTCGATGACACAGGCTCATTGGTTGACGAAGCGCAAAAGCAAGCCGTCATGAATCTTGGCATCAAATTAACCCAAGTGCTGCAAAAGTTGAATAATTGAGCCGTGTCTACACCCTAATAAGATTTAGCTACGAATCCTGTGCAGGATTGTTAACAGCAAAGGCCGCACTAACCGCCTGCCTTCGCTTTTTGTCGTCGGTGTTCAAATAAATGGACGTGGTGGCTATGCTGGCATGGCCCAATTCATCGCGGATATAGGCCAAAGGCACCTGGCAATCATTCGCCAAAAAGCTGCCATAGCTGTGCCGCAACCAATGCGCCGACGCCTGTTTAACTTTAATGATCAAACGGCTGTCAGGCTGATCGGCAGCCATTAAATGCGTAAGCCAGCGCTTAAAAAATTCCGACAGTATTTTATGCAGCGCGGCAGGAGTGAGCTTTTTGTGCTGGCCTTTGTTGCGCAAACTGTTAATGAGGGGTACATCTTCAGCGACTTTTTCAAGCTCGGGCGACAATCCCAACGCAAGCCGGTAACAACGGATGTCTTCAATAAACGATGTTGGCAGCGAGGTTTTGCGCAATCGGGTATTTTTACCAACTACGCGCAAAAAATAATGATCCCCCCCTTCATCCTCAAGGGTTTCAATGTCGCCGTATGTTGCCGCCACCAACTCATGCAGGCGCAGCCCGGTATTAAAGGCAAACTTTAATATGAACGACACCCGAAGCTGAGCTTGAAAATCGGGGGCCGAAGGTTCAATAAGCGATTGCGCATAGTCCAGC
>SBAV01000422.1 GCA_005239965.1 Methylobacter tundripaludum | reverse complement strand
GTCGAAGGCTGTTGTTCATAGTTCGACAAGCTTACCACGAACGGTTCTTGTGCCCTTTCCTTTGGGTACAATCTAAATTTATCCATCGTTAAGTTGAAAGCCGATTTTTCGTGTCTTTCGTGCTTTCCGTGGACAAGGTTTCACCTATCAATAACACGCAGCCAGCAATTCACGCATTTTAGCCAGACCCAGTTTGCGGGCTAAAGCAACATTCTTCTTGGGGATGTCTTTGGGATTGGGGAAATTGGCCAACGCCTGTTCAATACTGCTTTCGCGCAACAGGTGCAGCATTGGGTAAGGTGAACGGTTGGTGTAATTGGCGGGATCGTCCTGTTCAGAGCCATCAAAGCAGTAATCCGGGTGGAAACTGGCCAGCTGATAAACGCCCTCATAACCTTGTTCAATCAACAGGGTTTCGGCGTAGTCAAGAAAATCCAGATAATCCTGAAAATCTGCAAACGCCGCGCTATAAATCAACAACGTTGTTTCAATTGTTTCAACCGTATCCAGGCGTTCGCATTCATCCATCAGCTGCAACAGGCAGGTTTCAATCGCGGTGTCATCGACGGTGCAAAAACGAATGCTGTTGCGGGTCAGCGTTTGTTTGGCAAAGGGACAGAGGTTGTAGGCAATAACAATGGATTTCAACCAGGTTTCCGTTACGGTTTCAGGTGTGTTTGAAGTCTGTGAATCACCAGGTGTCATCGAAAAAATCCTTGAACTAATAGGTACATGCAGAGGGAAGCAGGTTAACACAAACCGGCGAATTGAGCAGCGGATTAATTTTTGATTGCCCGGTAAACGTTGTATTTATCTGAAGACTTTTTGTGACGGTGTCCACAGTTTTCTATTTTAAATCCGTTGAATAGCGTGGCGGGGCTAAACTTTTGGTAAATGCCTGCATACGACACGTTTATTCAGCGTAACGGAGAAGTAAATAATGCCAAAAATATACGGTAAGCCTAGCAATGACACGCTTAATGGTGGTTTAGGCAATGATAGCATTTATGGGTTTGCGGGTAATGATCGCTTGAATGGCGGCCCTGGTAATGACGTCCTGTTTGGCGGCGAGGGCGCAGACACTTATCTGATCGGCAGTAATGCGGGTAAAGATATTATTGAGAACTACGATAGCGATGGTAGTCCTGATACGGTGCGTTTTACGCAATTGCTTCCTAGTGGCATCATTCGTGCGGTACGCAATAGTGATAAAGGCGATTTAACGCTGATGACCAGCAACAGCCAAGTGGTGATTAATGGTCATTTTTTGGGGGCATCCCATCAAATCGGCCAGTTTATTTTCGCCGATGGGTCGGTGTGGAAAGCCAACGATAAGGCGATTGCAAATAAACTTGAAACCGTCAAGGGTACGGCAGGTAACGACAAAATCCAGGGTATTTTCGATTGGGATGATGTCATTGATGGGTTGGCCGGTAACGACCAATTGAGTGGGGAGCGCGGCAATGATAGGTTGTTAGGTGGTGCGGGGAATGATCTTGTTGCCGGTGGGAAGGGCAATGATGATTTGCAAGGGGGTACCGGTAAGGATGAGTTGCATGGTGAGCAGGGTGACGATACGCTGGCCGGTGATGCAGGGGATGATCTGCTGTTTGGCGGGGAAAGTCATGATGCCCTAAACGGCGGTGACGGTAATGACAAGCTATCAGGAAGTAACGGTAACGACAACCTTAGCGGCGGTGCGGGAGATGATTACCTGGATGGCGGGATCGACAACGATACTCTAACAGGTGGAGAAGGTAAAGATACGCTGGTAGGCGGCGATGGCAATGACAGTTATTACCTCACCGATTTGCAGGATACTGTTTATGATGCATCCGGAAACGATACCGTTTATGTTTCGGTAGATGATTACAAAGTTCCTGATGGCATAGAGAATGTGACGTTAGCCAAGAATGTGCGTCCTTTGCCCTATTTTATAAATAGCCTGCTCAGTGGCGGTACGCAGTTGGGGATCGGTAAAGCGCAGGTATTAACTTACAGTTTTGTGTCCAAGGCTCAGCCTGAATTTAAAAATTTTGCACCGTATTCTCCCGTGCAACAAACGGCGGTGCGCGATGCCTTAGCAAAATACAGTGCCATAGCGGGACTTGCTTTTGTTGAAAAGACGGATAGTCCTGATATTCAGTTGCGCTTTTTTCGTGACGACCTGAGTTTTTTTGGTTTTCAGAATGCTGGAGGTTTTGGCAGTTATCCGCCTGACAGTGACGTGCACATCAATGTAAAAACCCAAGATATGTCACTGAGCAACGGTAAGGTAAGTGGTAACTTTGCCACGCTGTTACATGAAATAGGCCATGCCTTGGGCATGAAGCATTTATTCGAGAAACCGGTATTGATAGGTAACGAAGATAATACTGTTAATACGGTGATGAGTTACCAGTCCAATCAACAGTATGTGGTTGATTTGGGCATGTTTGATAAGGCGGCGCTACATTATCTTTACGGTGTAAATCACAGTGTGCGGGCAGGCAATGATATCTATACGCCAGCGGATCGTTATATCTGGGACGGTGCCGGTGCAGATGTGCTTACTGCCAGTACACAAACGCTGCCGGTTACTATCGACCTTAAGCCCGGTAGCTGGAATTATGCTGGTGCAAAAGCGACGAGCATTTTAGCCAAAAATCAATTTTTTATTGGCCATGGTACCTTTATTGAAAATGCCATAGGCGGTAGCGGTAACGATACTTTGTCCGGCAATGATAAAGCAAATGCCCTGACTGGCGGTAAAGGCAACGATAGTTTGTCAGGTCGTGCCGATAATGACACGTTGGTAGGCGGTGAAGGTAAGGATGTGCTTATCGGTGGCATCGGTAAAGACAGCTATGTGTTAACCGAAGCAAAAGCAACACAAGATACTTTGCGTATCAGTCCAGGAGACAGCCCAGCGGCGCAGTACGATAAGGCAAGCGGTTTCAAACTGGCTAGCAATGGCGTGTCCAATGCCGGCGTCGATAAGCTTGACCTACCTTCCAAGCACGTTGCTGCCGATATCTCTAAAGTCAATGGCATTAATGCGGGAATCATTGCCAGTCATCATATCAGCCACGGTTTAATCATGTTTGATGACAACAATAACTATGCCCAGTTACTTACGATTACTAAGGCCAACTTTGCCGATGTGCTGCGCTATGTGCAGACCAATATCCATACCGCAGGTGATACCGTGGTATTTAACGCCTTGGGCAACAGCTACGTGTATCAAGACGGAACTGCTAACGATACTTTGATTGAACTAACCGGTGTGACAGCCAAAGGCCTAACTACAGACGGATTACTTACCGGTAGCGTCTGGATCAATTAGTTTTCATCTTAGCGATACCATCTACACTTAGTTTGAACTTCTATCTATTTTAACCAAAACAATTAATAATATGTAAGAATTTAGATATAATGACTTGTTAATTAGATTAAATAATGCAGTTTTGTTTTCAATTTTGTAAATTAAATCGTCAAGGCAATAATATGAAAAAATATCGAGTAACTACCCATCTTTTGGCCATAGCTCTAACGACAACCTCATTGGCGATTTATTCGGCATCCAGCACTCATAAGCATTATGGAAAAAATGCGCCATTTACAATTGCCGACCTGCCGCCAAGTTCATTAAAAACGAAATTACAGGCACTATCGGCTGATCGCAAAAAAAAAAGCCCTGGACTGGCTACACAAAATTTCTTTTACCGATGACGATCTGGGTTATCTCAAAGTGGATAATGAAGGTGGCGTTTTTTACAGTGATACATTTCCAGCTCCTAAGCTGAACAATGCACCTGCCGTGACAAGCGCAGTACAAGCACCCCAGCCGATTAGTGCGGTCGATGCGTTTAAACTGCACAGCAAACCCGGCGCGACTAAAATTATTTATTTGGATTTTGATGGCCATGTCATTACCGGCACGGCCTGGAACAGCGGCGCGGCCAGCTCATATAGCGCCAAGCCGTTTGATACCGACAATACACCGGCAAGTTTTAGCAGTACAGAGTTAAGTGTTATCCAGGAAATCTGGCATCGTATTGCCGAAGATTTTGCGCCGTTTAATGTTGATGTCACCACTGAACTACCGGCAAGCTTTGGTTCTACGGTAGGCCGTATTTTGATTACCCACAATACAGACAGTACAGGGCTAGCGATGCCTTCTTCCACTGCGGGCGGTGTGGCGTATGTCGGGGTATGGGGGATAAGCAATTATGCCAGCTACTATTCACCCGCGTTGGTGTACTACAATAATTTGGCTTCTGCTTCGTATTACATTTCGGAAGCGGCTTCGCACGAGATGGGACATAACCTCAGCCTGTCACATGATGGTACGGCAACAGTGGGCTATTACAGCGGTCATGGCACGGGTTTTGTGTCTTGGGCGCCGATTATGGGAGTGGGCTATTATCAGAACGTCACCGAATGGAGCAAAGGCGAATATACCGGCGCCAATAATACCGAGGATGATCTGAGTTTAATCAGCACGAAATTAACTTACCGGACGGATGACCATAGCAATACGCTGGCTGGTGCTACGCCGCTGTTGGTGGATGCGGGCGGATTGATTACGGTGACCAATCCTGAGACTGATCCTTTTAATACGGCAGTCAACAATAAAGGCATTATCGAAAAACGTGATGATGTTGATTATTTTGTTTTTGATGCCGGCATCGGGCCATTGCAAATTAATATCAATCCAGCCTGGGCTGCATTTGCAAGAGCCGATAAAAGAGGGGCCAATTTGGATATTCAGGCAACTTTGTATGACCAAACAGGTACACAAATTACCCAAGTTGATCCTGTCGATAATACCAATACAATTCTTTCTGCATCGATCACAGTCGATGGCAAATATTATCTCGCCGTTACCGGAGTCGGCAACACGGGTTCCCCTTACAGCGATTATGGCAGTTTGGGTCAGTATTTTATTTCCGGCTCGGTAACGCCCTCCACAGCAACACCTGACACAACAGCACCGACACCTAATCCATTAACTTGGGCTGTTGCACCGAACGCAGGCAGCAGCAGTTCCAGCATCAACATGACAGCAACAGTGGCTACTGATGATATGGGAGGGCTCGTTCAATATCTATTTGCTTGTGTTTCAGGTGGCCAAGGGTGCGTCAACAGCAGTTGGCAAACATCTAATCAGTTCACTGCAACAGGATTGGCGGCAAACACGACATACAACTACCAAGTTAAAGCCAAAGATGCCAACGGCAATGAAACTGCTTATTCGGATATCGCTTCAGCCACAACAGCGATAATGCAAGATACAACACCCCCAACACCGAACCCTATGACTTGGTCTGTCAAACCGGCAGCAGTTAACAGTTCCAGTATCAGAATGACAGCAAGGGTAGCGACCGATAATTCCGGAGTTGCTGTTCAGTATATGTTTGTTTGCGTAACGGGTGGCCAAGGATGTGTGAACAGCGCCTGGCAAACATCCAATCAATATACGGCAACCGGTTTGGCTACAGCAACAGCGTACAGTTTTAAGGTTAAAGCCAAAGATGCGGCTGGCAATGAAACCGCGCTTTCAACGGGCGCTTCTGCCACAACCAAAAAAGCAATACCTTTAGCGCCAACAAACTTAGTCGGTAGCCGGACAACAGCAACAAAAGTGCAATTAACCTGGGATAAAGTGAGTAATGCCACCCGTTACGATATTTGGCGTTGTACAGAAGTTGGCACAACCTGTAATTATGGAAATAGCCGCTATACAACATCAACCACAAATGCGTATACGGGAACTGTTCCGACAGCCAAAGTACACTTTAAGGTAAAGGCGTATAACAGCTTGGGCACATCCGGTTTCAGTAATGAGGTTGGATTGTAATCCATCCTGGAAACGGGTGTTTTAGACATTAGTTCAAGACGTGTTCCGTAAGCTTCGAGCCTGTTGAAGTGAGCGGAACACAGTGTTAAGTCAATCATGGGGCGAAATAACTGCCGCGCAGTAATCATTCAGCCCCTTCTATTAAAAAGAGGGAAATGACAACAACATCAATTCTGATGCAAATATCGTCAAAACAATCCGTCTGGTCAATATACCTTCAGTTTCTCAAATAAAACCCTCGGCGATTCAAAACACATGGCCCCAGTTTGCATAGCCACAGCAACCTGAATGCTATGACCTTTCACCAACCTCGTGCCCGTGTTTTTATCGCTAATCAGGTAATCGATTTTCAAGCGGTTCTCCCACTCAATAATGCTGGCAGTTACTGTAATCACCTGGCCAAAAACGGCAGGTTTAGCATAACGGATTCTTAAATCAATCACCGGCCAGGCGTAACCGGAAGCACGCATTTGCGGATAGCTGTAATCTATCTTCTCCAGCACGGCACACCGGGCAATTTCAAAATACTTTATATAATGCCCATGCCAAACTACTTCCATCATATCAACATCATGGAAAGGAACAGTCAGATCGACAGCCGCCTGGTATACGCCTTTAATCATAAAGCGACCAGTATTGGGTGCGGATCAAAGCCAAACATTGCCGCAGTTCCTGTTCCAATGCCCGATCAATGCATAAAAAAGGACTACACTGGCGCACAAACTTAATCGTCTGTTGCAAGGCTGGGCTTAACGCGGCCACATTACCGCGCAGCTCCACGCCTTGCACCGCTGCAAATAAAACCGCAGCCCCCACCTGTTCAGTCAATTCCAGTATGCGTAAACAATCCCTGGCCGCAATCGTGCCC
>SBAV01000056.1 GCA_005239965.1 Methylobacter tundripaludum | reverse complement strand
TTCCCGATCTTCGGCCAAATCGATGGAATCCGGTGAAGTGCCGATGATAGGCACGCCGGCAGCCTCAAGGGCTCTTGCCAATTTTAACGGGGTTTGGCCACCGTACTGGACAATAACGCCTTTGGGTTTTTCCAGATGGACGATTTCCAGCACGTCTTCCAAAGTTAATGACTCAAAGTACAAACGATCCGAGGTGTCAAAATCGGTGGAAACGGTTTCAGGATTGCAGTTAATCATGATGGTTTCGTAACCGTCTTCGCGTAGCGCAAGGGCGGCGTGTACACAGCAGTAATCAAATTCTATGCCTTGGCCGATCCGGTTGGGGCCGCCGCCAAGGATAATGATTTTTTCCTTGTCGGTCACCCGCGCTTCACATTCTTCCTCATACGTTGAGTACAAATAGGCGGTATCAGAGGAAAATTCCGCCGCGCACGAATCAATCCGTTTATAAACCGGATGTATGTTTTGCTTGAAACGGGTATTACGTACTTCTATTTCAGAAGCGCCCAATAGTTTGGCAATGCGTAAATCGGAAAAACCATTGCGCTTGAGTTTGTACAATTCCCCTTCTTTCAAGGTCGCTAAGGTTTTTGTTGATAATGATTTTTCAGTAGCTACCAAGTCTTCAATTTGCGCTAAAAACCACGGATCAATTTTGCAGGTATCATGGATTTCGGTAAGGCTCATGCCGCTCCGGAATGCATCAGCAACATATAACAAGCGATTAGGGCCTGGATGGCGCATTTCGCGGCGTATTTTGTCGCCTGCATCGGGAGAGCTCAGGTCGGTGATTTCATCAAGTCCGCTGATGCCAATTTCCAAGCCGCGCAAGGCTTTTTGCAGCGACTCTTGAAAGGTACGGCCTATGGCCATCACTTCACCGACCGATTTCATCTGCGTGGTCAGGCGATCATCGGCCTGTGGAAATTTTTCGAAGGTGAAGCGGGGCACTTTGGTGACGACGTAATCAATCGTCGGCTCAAATGAAGCCGGTGTAGCACCACCGGTGATTTCATTTTGCAGCTCGTCCAACGTAAAACCTACCGCCAGTTTTGCCGCAACTTTGGCAATCGGAAAGCCTGTTGCTTTCGATGCCAACGCAGAGGAACGCGATACGCGCGGATTCATTTCAATGACAATCAAGCGGCCATCGACCGGATTAATGGCGACCTGTACGTTAGAGCCGCCGGTATCCACGCCAATTTCCCGCAACACTGCCAAGGATACATTACGCAGAATTTGATATTCCTTATCGGTCAAGGTTTGCGCCGGTGCGACAGTGATGGAATCGCCGGTATGTACGCCCATCGGGTCAAAGTTTTCGATAGAGCAGACGATAATGTAGTTGTCTTTGTGGTCGCGGACAACTTCCATTTCGTATTCTTTCCAGCCCAGAACCGATTCTTCGATCAACAGTTCATTGGTGGGCGACAAATATAGGCCACGTTCACAAATTTCGACAAATTCTTCCTTGTTATAGGCAATGCCACCACCGCTGCCGCCCATGGTAAACGAGGGACGGATGACGGTCGGATAGCCAACTTCTTTTTGTGCGGCGAAAGCTTCTTCCATAGAGTGCGCAGTTTTTGATTTAGCGACTTCAAAGCCAATCCTGCGCATGGCCTGGTTGAACAGTTCACGGTCTTCGGCCTTGTGGATGGCGTCTTTGGTTGCGCCAATCATTTCTACGCCGTATTTTTCCAACACGCCGTGCCTATCTAAATCCAGAGCGCAATTCAAGGCTGTTTGTCCGCCCATAGTGGGCAAAATGGCATCGGGGCGTTCTTTAGCGATGATTTTTTCTACGGTTTGCCAGTCGATAGGTTCGATATAAATCGCATCGGCCATATCAGGGTCGGTCATGATGGTCGCTGGATTGGAGTTTACCAGGATGACCCGATAGCCTTCTTCACGTAGGGCTTTGCAGGCTTGTGTGCCGGAATAGTCAAATTCGCAGGCCTGGCCAATCACAATAGGGCCGGCGCCTAGTAATAATATCGATTTTATGTCGGTTCTTTTGGGCATTGTGTTACGTTGTAAATATAAAAAGATGGGCGGTTAGTTAGAACAAATCACTGTGTGAACCTGTACGAACTAAAATAAGTTCATTTTCTCGAAGTTGATAAATCAATAACCAATCAGGTTTTATGTGACATTCCCTACAATCTTGCCAATTACCTATTAATGCGTGATCACGATATTTTTCATCCAACAAGTCATCGTTCGCTAATGTCGTTGTGACTTCTTGCAATCGTTGCATGACATATTGTCCAGAACGACTTAAACGTTTGTAGTCTTTTTTAAAAGATGCAGTTAAAACGACTTCCCTCATTATTCGCTATCTAAATCTGTCCACATTGCTTCCAAAGAGACATAGCGTTCAACATGGCCATTGCGAGCATCTTCAATCGCACTTACAGTTTCTTTATTGGGTAAATCAATAGAAAAAGGTATTCTTTTATTTTCTACAAGGTAATTCAAAAACAATGCAATTGCTTCATTCATGGACAAACCCATATTTGATAACACAAGTTTTGCTTTAGCATCAATATCTGTATCAATGGGGGTATGTATAATTGTATTCGGCATAATATTTTTCCCATCTCAAAAGGTTATGGCGGTCGTTAAATTCAAGAAATTACATCAACCATCAAACACCACGTCCTCATAAATATCACTCAAGCTCAAAACGGCGTGATAATTTTCACAATCTACCGTGAGTGTTTCATCATCTTCCAACAATGCCGTTTGCCATTCGTCCTGGCTATTACGGACAAAATATTCAACTTTTTCTCGATTGGCACTCACCAGCAAGTAATACCGTAAGCTGGGTATTTTTTGATAAGCCCATAGTTTTTCGCGTCGATCGGTCTTTTTTGTACTGGGCGATGAAGCTTCAGCAATCAGGCAAGGCTGTTGCTTGAAATAGTCGCCATCATCCTGGCGATGACAAACCAGCATGACATCAGGGTAATAATACGCTTTTTGCCAGGCTATTTTCAGTTTCATATCGCTCAAAAATACACCGCAATGCCCACCGCGCGCCGCTGCACGCAGTTGAAAAAACACATTGCCCGCGATACGGTTATGGTTTTCACTCGCGCCAGCCATGGCATAGATCTGCCCATCAATATATTCATGGCGCACGTTGGCAGTCAGTTCAGCAGCTAAATATTCTTGCTCCGATAAATAAGTGATTTTTCGTAACGCTGTCATGACAATATTTTAAGTGTGCTGATGTTAAGCTGACTTAGCCGCATCCATCTTAGCAATAAACCAATCAAACAAAAATTCCACATCATGTGGGCCGGGACTGGCTTCAGGATGTCCCTGGAAGCTCATGGCCACGCAATCGGTGCGTTCTATGCCTTGCAAACTGCCGTCAAATAGTGAGCGGTAGGTTGGAATGAGATTGCTGGGCAAACTGGTTTCGTTGACGGCAAAGCCGTGGTTTTGGCTGCTGATCATCACACGACCCGTAGCGATTTCCTGTACAGGATGATTAGCGCCGTGGTGGCCAAACTTCATTTTCTCGGTTTGTGCGCCACTGGCTAAAGCAAGCAGCTGATGTCCCAGACAAATGCCCAACACAGGTGTTTGGGTTGCTAAAATCGATTTGATGGCTTCAATAGCGTAGGTGCATGGCTCAGGATCGCCAGGGCCATTGGATAAAAACACGCCATCAGGTTTCATGGCCAATACCACATCGGCGGGAGTGGTGGCTGGCACCACCGTAATT
>SBAV01000323.1 GCA_005239965.1 Methylobacter tundripaludum | reverse complement strand
CCCGTTTATCTTACGCCGTCAATATATTTTTAAGCTTGTCGTAATATGGGTTTGCTAAATTATGCTCGCACGTCACACATCTTCTTCGATAGGGGTCACAATGAACAGTAACCATATAACACGTTCCTTGAATCAATTTATTAGTCGCAATGACATAAGCCATGAAACTGCTATTTATGAAGCGGGCCATGCAACCGCCATTTACCTGGGCAATAAGCAAAGGCAACTGCCGCCTATTTTTTTTCAAATTTCCATTACCCATGACACATACAGGATGGACAACGAATGGATTGCCAAAGTCGACGGTGGGCGTTTGATCCATACCCTGCCTTCTTCCGTAGCTGAAGCGACCAGAGACTTTACCGATGCCCAAAAACAAGCCTATCGACTCGCGTTTGAAGCCGATATTGTAAATCTGTTAGTAGGGCCGCTGGCCGAAGCAAAGTATGTTGCCCTGCGTGATCATGAGCCTATTAATCTGCATTTAGTCCCGATGCAGGCTTTGCATTATTACGGCGAAACCTCTGATCTTGAAACTATCCGTGAATACCTGGATTGTTTTATTGCTGAAAAAACGGAACAGATCACCAAGATTGCCGAATTGTTTTTAATGGCGCTTAATTTTATCAACAACCCATCACACTGGCGTGCGATTGTAGCTTTGGCGGATTATATTCTCCGGGCAGGCAAAGACAGGATAGACTGCGAAGAAGCAGGGTTCATCATTATGCAGCAAGCCTACTGACCATAGCTTACGAGCGACTGCCAAATAAAGCCGTACCAATCCTGACAAGGGTGGCTCCTTCAAAAATGGCGGCTTTTAAATCGCCGCTCATACCGAACGAGAAGGTATCCAGGCAAAGGTTATTCAGCTTTGCTACCGCCTGGTAAAGCCGTTGGTAAGGTTGTCGCTGTAATTCAAAATCGTTTTGTGGTAACGGAATAGCCATCACGCCGCGTAATTTTAAGCGCGGCAATGTGGCGATAGCCTGACACAGCTCAGGCAAATCGGCCAACGCAATCCCCGATTTGGTCGCTTCATCACTGATATTCACTTGCAGACAAATATTGAGTGGCGGCAAATGACTTGGGCGCTGCTCACTCAACCGTCTGGCTATTTTCAAGCTACCCACACTATGTACCCACTGGAAATGCGCAGCAATGTCTCTGGTTTTATTGGATTGAATCGGGCCAATAAAATGCCAGGTAATATCGAAAGCCCCCAATTGCCGCTGTTTTTTTAACGCTTCCTGACAATAACTTTCACCAAAATGGCGTTGCCCGGCTTGATAGGCAATCGCTATATCGCTGGCCGGTTTGGTTTTGCTGACTGCCAGCAACAAAACTGAATTCGGGGGACGCTGAGCATTCCGCTGTATCGCATTAATGTCTGTAAGAATGTGCTGAAGACGTTGACTGATTGTGTTCATGACAAGACGTGGAAATAATAATGGGTGCTGTTTATTTAACCGCATACCTTCAAAAATGCAAAGACTTGAACTATTGTTTAAGGATAGTATTGCGTTTTAAGCATTTACACGATTTTCAGAGGACATTATGGATATTACCGAATTACTGGCTTTTTCAGTTAAAAACAATGCATCGGATTTGCATTTGTCGGCAGGTTTGCCGCCTATGATCCGAGTTGACGGCGATATTAGACGGATCAATATTCCAGCTTTAGACCACAAAGAAGTTCACGCGCTGATTTATGACATCATGAATGATAAACAGCGCCGTGACTACGAAGAATTTTTAGAAACCGATTTTTCTTTTGACTTGCCCAATGTCGCACGGTTCCGTGTTAACGCCTTTAACCAGGGCCGAGGGGCTGCGGCGGTGTTCAGGACCATTCCTTCAAAAGTATTGAGTCTGGAAGATTTGCAGGCACCCAAATTTTTTCAGGAAATCACCAAAAAATCGCGCGGACTGATTTTGGTCACAGGCCCTACCGGATCGGGTAAATCGACCACGTTGGCGGCAATGATTAACCACATCAACTATAACGATTACCAACATATCCTCACTGTCGAAGACCCGATTGAGTTTGTGCACGAAAGCCAGAAAAGCCTGATCAACCAGCGTGAAGTACACCGCGATACGCACGGATTCAACGAAGCATTGCGCTCAGCATTGCGCGAAGATCCTGATGTGATTATGGTCGGCGAAATGCGTGACCTGGAAACCATCCGCCTGGCGTTAACCGCCTCGGAAACCGGTCACTTGGTGTTTGGGACCTTGCACACCACATCAGCCGCTAAAACCATCGACCGTATTATTGACGTGTTCCCGGCTGCGGAAAAAGACATGATACGCTCGATGTTATCGGAATCGTTACAAGCAGTAATTTCACAAATATTACTGAAGAAAGTGGGCGGCGGTCGTGTTGCCGCGCATGAGATCATGATAGGCACCTCGGCGATCAGGAACCTGATCCGGGAAGCTAAAGTGGCGCAAATGTATTCATCAATTCAGACCGGACGTAAGGAAGGTATGCAGACGTTAGATCAGAACCTAAAGGAATTGGTTGACAGAGGCTTAATCACTTCAAAAATGGCGATGAGCCGCGCGGTTAATAAAGATATGTTCCGTTAAAAAAGGATTGCGATTGTGGATTTTAAAGCCTTACTTACCCTGATGGTGCAAAAAAAAGCATCGAATTTTTTCATCACCGCTGAACGTGCGCCGACCATGAAGATCGACGGCACCCTTGTTGAAGTATCTAAATCGATATTGACGGCAGACCAGGCAATGAAAGTTGTGCTGAGTATTATGAATCAGCGCCAGAAAACCGAATTTGAAAACACCAAAGAATGCCAGTTTGCCATCACCTTGCCAGATCTGGGACGCTTCCGGGTCAGTGCCTTTACCCAGCGTGATGCCGCCGGTATGGTACTGCGCCGGATTGAAAATGAAATACCCGATGCCGATGCGCTGCATCTGCCCCAGATTCTAAAAAGCCTGATTATGGAAAAACGGGGACTGATCATATTCGTAGGTGGCACTGGCACAGGTAAATCATCTTCGTTAGCTGCGTTAATCCGCCACCGCAATATGAACAGCAGCGGCCATATCATCACGGTAGAAGACCCCATAGAATTCCACCACCCGCATTTGGGCTGCATCGTTACCCAGCGAGAAGTGGGGGTTGATAGCGAATCTTTCGAAGTAGCGCTAAAAAACACCTTGCGACAAGCCCCTGATGTTATTTTGATTGGTGAAGTCAGAACACGGGAAACCATGCAAAACGCTATCACCTTTGCAGAAACCGGCCATTTATGTTTGTGTACACTGCACGCCAACAATGCCAACCAGGCGATAGACCGGATTCTGCATTTTTTCCCTGATGAAATGCACGATCAGCTGCACATGGATTTATCGTTAAACCTGCGCGGTATCGTAGCACAACAATTAATTAAACGGTCTGATGGCAAAGGACGCTACCCCGCCGTTGAGATCTTGATTAATACGCCGTTGGCCAAAGATTTCATCCGTAAGGGCGAAATACACAAGCTTAAGGAATTGATGAAAAACTCCCGCGAACACGGGATGCAGACCTTCGACCAAGCACTGTATGATTTGTACATGGCAGGCAAAATTGGCTATCAGGATGCACTGGATTCAGCCGATTCCAGAAACGAAGTCCGATTGATGATTAAGATGAGCACCAACACCGCAGGACTTGAAAGCAATGACGGCCTGATTTTATCTGAGCTGCAAAACTAAGCACTGCTGCAAACAATATACTTACCCAGAAAACTTTCGCTTATCTTTGTGTACCCCCGCAACATCCGTTAAAATACCGCACATTCATATTATTGTTGCGCTCAACGGGCGTTAACT
>SBAV01000263.1 GCA_005239965.1 Methylobacter tundripaludum | reverse complement strand
ATTTTGCGGGGGTTGTACGATAGGATGAGGTCTCTCCAGGGTGGATACGACCGTTTTTTTTGAGCCAATTTCAAAATTCAAACTTATGCCATTGCTAGCAAATTGGTGTACGGCATCCTCAATTTTTGTCAGATAATGTTCTTTTACCCAGTCCAGCACAAAACGGTTAGGTGCTAATAGCTTAATTTGGCTTTCACCCTGAACTGCCTGAAGAGGCCGAATCCAGGTACTGAATTCTGAGCTGGAAATTTCGTTTTCAAGCTTGGTAAGGCAATTATCCCAAATGGATTTCATGTAAACACTTAACAGATATGGATATGATTTTAGTCAGAAGTATTATGTCGTGCATAACTATACCGCAACAAAACACGCTGCCATAGAATTGACATGATTTAGTTAATATTCTATCATAGAAGGTCATCTTAATCTGTTTTTGTTAAACTTCACTAGGCTTAAAAATGAAAAGAACATACCAACCCAGTAAAATTAAACGCGTCAGAACGCATGGTTTTCGCGCGAGAATGGCTACGGTCGGGGGACGTAAAGTTCTGAATGCTCGCAGGGCAAAAGGCAGAGCCAAGTTAACCGTTTAGTGTCTTTGTTGTGTAGTGGAGCACGATTTCGGTTTTACGCCTAAATTACGGTTGAGAAAACCCGCCGAATACAGAAATGTTTTTGATAATCCAGTAAAATCCAGTGACCAATACTTTACCGTGTTGGCAAAAAAAAATAATTTTGACTATCCTCGCTTAGGTTTGGCGATTGCTAAAAAAAATATAAAAAAGGCAGTGTGCAGAAATATTATCAAGCGAACTGTCAGGGAAAGTTTCAGAATACAGCAAGGCTTGGGAAGTATAGATATCGTGGTTTTGGCTAGACGGGATGCTGTAGATGTGCCCCTTCATCTGTTAAGAAAATCATTGGAAAAACATTGGTTTAAACTGGTAACCCGATGCGCATCATGCTCATAGCCACGATAAGGTTTTATCAGTACTTCATTAGTCCTTTGCTTGGGAGAAATTGCCGCTTTTATCCAAGTTGTTCGAGTTATTCCCTAGAAGCGCTTCAGCGCTTTGGTGCGATCATTGGCACCTATCTAACTTTCAAAAGACTATTAAAATGTCACCCCTTTCATCAGGGGGGGGGTGATCCCGTTCCGGAAAAATTTGGTAACAAGAATGGATAACATAAGATTTTTATTAATCGTTGCTTTTGGTTTTCTTGTTGTTTTGTTATGGGAAAACTGGCAAAAAGATTATGGCCCTAAACCGGCTGCAGTGGTTTCAAGTCCTGCGCCATCAGCTAATGTTCAAGAAGATTTACCTACCGCAACAACCGGCGTATCAACGCAAACGGCAACCGTTACTCAAAATGAGCCAATAGTTCCTATTACACCCCCGCCTGCGTCCAAAGTTATTACCGTCAAGACCGACGTTATTACCCTTGAAATTGATTTGCAAGGCGGCAGCATAAAAAACCTGGATTTATTGCAATACCCTGAAGAGAATGATAATCCTATCGTCAGTAAAGTCAGGGAAATGTTTGGCTTGCCAATTGTGGTGAAAAACAAGGCGCCGATCCGTTTGCTTGATGGTAATCCAGAAAGAATATTTATTGCCCAAAGTGGTTTAATTGCAGGTAATGGATCAGCTGCCGCCCCAGATCATCATTCTGTCTTTACCGGCCAGCAAGAAGTGTATAGTCTACAGCCTGGTCAAGACACGTTCAGTGTGCCGTTAAGCTGGACAGACAATAATGGCCTTGTGGTTAATAAAACCTTTGTTTTTAAGCGTGGCAGTTATGAAATCGGTTTGGAGCACAGCGTAAATAATGCTTCAGCAGCCCCTTGGTCGGCAAGGCAATACAGCCAGCTGTTAAAACTTCCCGTTGAGGAAGATAAGGGCGGCGGTATGTTGACTGGCTTGAGGGCTTTTGATGGCGGCGTTATTTATACCGAAAAAGATAAATACCAGAAAATAGACTTTGACGATATGGTCGAAGAGAATCTTGATGTCACCACCAAAGGCGGTTGGACAGCCATGATTCAGCATTATTTTGCTTCGGCCTGGATACCGCCCGCTGACCAGGAAAATCATTTTTACACCAAGTACCTGAAAAGTGGCCAATATGTGATTGGCTCTTACTCGCCTCAGGTTACGGTTGAGCCTGGCAAAACCAGTAGTTTTGCGTCACGCTTGTTTGTGGGGCCCAAAATTCAGCCAATTATGGAAAAAGTAACGCCAGGTCTGGAGCTTACCGTTGATTACGGCGTGTTGACGTTTATCGGCAAGCCTATTTACGGATTGCTGAACAAGATACACGATCTCACTGGTAACTGGGGACTGGCCATTATTGGCGTGACGCTTTGTGTTAAGCTGTTGTTATTTCCATTGACACAGTCAAGTTTTCGGTCTATGGCCAATATGCGTAAGGTTCAACCGCGTTTGAAGGAGTTACAGGAACGTTTTGCTGATGACCGCCCGCGTTTTAATAAGGAAATGA
This sequence comes from Methylobacter tundripaludum, assembly GCA_005239965.1. GTDB lineage: Bacteria > Pseudomonadota > Gammaproteobacteria > Methylococcales > Methylomonadaceae > Crenothrix. Next base: position 5,953 of record SBAV01000263.1, on the reverse strand, counting down.
TGGAGCTTTATAGGAAAGAGAAGGTCAATCCTTTAGGCGGCTGTTTACCGATACTGTTGCAGATGCCTGTATTCATGTCTTTGTATTGGGTGTTGGGTGAAACTGTTGAATTCCGCCATGCTCCATTTATGCTGTGGATTCAGGATTTGTCCATAAAAGATCCATTTTACATTTTGCCGATCATCATGGGGATTACCATGAAAATTCAACAGGGTTTAAATCCCGCACCTGTTGATCCGGTACAGGCAAAAATCATGAAGATGTTTCCTCTTGTTTTTACCATCTTTTTCCTGTTTTTTCCAGCAGGCTTGGTTTTGTACTGGGTTATCAATAATACATTGTCAATTATTCAACAAACTTACATTACAAAGCAGATCAACAAAACGGCGTAGGTGCTTAAAAATACCGATACCATTGCAGCAATTGCCACACCACCCGGAAACGGTGGTGTGGGTATTGTGCGCATTTCCGGGCCGTTAGTTCCTGACATCGCCCGGCAACTTCTTAAAAAAAAACTCATTCCTAGATTGGCCCAATACACACCGTTTCTTGATGGGAAAGGCGGCGTAATTGATTCGGGTATTAGTCTGTATTTCCCTTCGCCTGCGTCTTATACTGGCGAAGATGTGCTTGAACTGCAAGGTCATGGCGGTTCTGTCGTCTTGGATATGTTGCTGCGGCGGGCGTTGTCATTGGGCGCAAGGCTTGCCAATCCGGGTGAATTCACTGAGCGCGCCTTTCTTAACGGTAAGCTGGATTTAGCGCAAGCAGAAGCGGTTGCCGATTTAATTGAGAGCAGTACCGAGCAATCAGTCCGTTCAGCGCAAAAATCAATGCAGGGGCTGTTTTCCGCGCAAATTAATGCGTTGGTTGAAGAGCTAACAGAACTGCGTATTTACGTGGAAGCTGCCATTGATTTTGTGGATGAAGAGATTGATTTTTTAAGTGATGGCATCGTTGCAAACCGCTTGGATCGATTGTTGCTGGGCTTGCAAGACATCCAGAAAAACGCCCAGCAAGGCCGGTTGCTGCGTGAAGGCATGATGGTTGTGTTGGCGGGCAAGCCCAATGCCGGCAAATCCAGCTTGCTCAATGCCTTGGCAGGACATGATGCGGCGATAGTTACCGATATTGCCGGGACGACACGAGACATCCTGAGAGAGCGAATCCAACTGGACGGTATGCCCTTGCATATCATCGATACCGCCGGGTTATGGGACAGCGATGATATTGTCGAAAAAGAAGGCATACGCCGGACACGGGAAGAAATCCAGAAAGCCGATATCATCCTACATCTGATGGATATCCAAGATCTTGATAATCTAACGCTATTGGGTAACTTGCCCGAACATATAGAGATTATAAAAGTCCACAACAAAATAGATCTTATAGGTAGAGCGCCCGCTATTGAGCATACCACACAAGGCGCTCATGTTTACCTGTCTGTTAAAACAGGTGAGGGTATGAATTTATTAAGACAGTACCTTAAACAGAGCGTCGGCTTTAATGAAGCAGCCGATACTGTGTTTATTGCCCGAAGGCGGCATATTGAAGCGCTCAGCAAAGCGCATGGGTTTGTCAAAAGCGCAGTGGAACAGCTGCGTATCCATGCCGGAGAGCTGGTGGCGGAAGATTTAAAACAGGCTCAAAACAGTTTGGGTGAAATTACCGGCAAGATCTCATCGGATGACTTGCTGGGAAAGATCTTTTCCAGTTTTTGCATTGGCAAATAACCTTGCCGTGGTTATACGGTCATCCTTATTCTAAGATCTCTATTTAGAATCAAGGCGCTACCTTGCATGCAACGTACTTGCGTCAACTTTGTTTTCCCAGTTATTGCCCTAATCAATAAGGCTTAAACCACGCTAAGCGGTATATAATCAGCGCTCTGTTTTAAACTAGAATATTGAGATTATGGCCAGAGTGGGAACAAACCTATGTTGAAAAAAAATTTACGTTGGCTGCTGAAGTTGCTTTACCGGGTAGAGGTCAAAGGTTTTGAGCACTATCACAGTGCTGGCCAGCGGGTGTTGATTGTTGCCAACCATACGTCGTTTCTTGACCCGTTGCTGATGTGGCTGTTTTTCCCTGACGACATTACCTTTGCCATCAATACGCAGATTTTCAAGCGCTGGTGGATACAGCCGTTTTTGCGGTTTTCGCAGGTGTTCCCAATGGATCCTACCCATCCCATGTCGCTCAAGGATTTGATTCATCATCTTCAACAAGACACCAAGACCGTTATTTTCCCTGAAGGGCGCATTACCGTCACCGGCGCGTTGATGAAAATCTATGACGGCCCGGGCATGGTGGCCGATAAGGCAGAAGCAGCCATTTTGCCGGTACGCATTGATGGTGGGCAATACACGCATTTTTCGCGCTTGCGCGCTGTGGTGCGCTTGCAGTGGTTCCCCAAAATTACCATAACAATTTTGCCGCATACCCGCATTAACGCCCCTCTTGATATGCGCGGCAAGGTGCGCCGCAAGTTCAGTGGCCATATTCTTGCTGACATTATGACTGAAATGATGTTTGCTACCAGCCATTACCGGCAAACTATTTTTGCCAGTTTGCTGGAAGCGCGTGCCATACACGGCGGCAAACATACCGTTGCCGAAGATTTGGAGCGCAAGCCTTTATCTTATGACACGTTAATTACCCGCACCATTGCCATAGGCAACGCCATCGCGAAAATTACCGTGCACGGTGAAAATGTCGGGGTATTTTTGCCCAATTCGACAAAAACCCTGTGCGTGGTTTTAGGGTTGCAGTTGCATGGCCGAATTCCGGCGATGATGAATTATTCTATCGGCTCAGCCGGTATGATTTCCGCGTGCAAAACCGGGCAAATCAACACCGTGTTAACGTCGCGCCGCTTTACCGAAGCTGGTAAGTTAGATGATGAAGCCCACGCCCTCGCTCGCGTCGTCAAGCTGATTTACCTGGAAGATCTCGCCGAAAAAATGAATGGCTTAGATAAAGCCATAGCTATTATACAGGCTAAAACCGCTACGTATTGGTATCCTAAAAAAGCAGTATCACCCGACCATCCGGCGGTGGTTTTATTTACCTCCGGTTCAGAAGGTGCTCCTAAAGGCGTGGTGCTGTCCCACACTAATATTATCGCCAACCACAAACAAATTTCTGCACGCTTTGATTTTGCCCCACAGGATACGGTCCTCAATTTTCTGCCGATGTTCCATTCCTTCGGTTTTACCGTCGGCACGCTGTTGCCGGTACTTAACGGTATGACGACGTTCTTTTATCCCACCCCATTGCACTATGCGGTTATTCCGGAGATGGCTTACGAAATTAACGCCACCATTTTATTTGCCACCAATACTTTTTTGGCGGCCTATGGCAAAAAAGCCCACCCTTATGATTTTTATAAAGTACGTTATGTGGTTGCCGGTGCTGAAAAATTACAGGAAAGCACCCGTGTGTTGTGGGCAGATAAATTTGGTATTCGCATATTGGAAGGTTATGGTGCAACCGAAACCGCGCCCGTTGCTGCAGTTAATACCCCCATGGATTTTAGGGCCGGTACGGTAGGCCGTTTAATGCCGGATATGGGCTTTAACATTGAATCTGTTCCTGGTATTGATGATGCTGGCAAGCTGCATGTTAACGGTCCCAATATTATGTTGGGGTATTTGCTGCATGATAACCCCGGCAAGCTGATTCCGCCGGAATCCATTTATGGCAAAGGCTGGTACGATACCGGTGATATTGTTCATGTTGATGAAGATGGTTTTATCAGTATCCGTGGCCGCAGCAAACGCTTTGCGAAAGTCAGTGGCGAAATGGTGTCGCTGACTGCCGTAGAACAATTGGCAACCCAGACCTGGCCAGCAGCCTTGCATGCAGCCATCAGCATACCTGACAGCAAAAAAGGCGAACAAGTAGTGTTGCTGACCACTCAAAAAAAGGCGGCTATCAGTGAACTCATCGAAGCCTCGCCAGGCGTAGCACCTATTCTGTTACCGAAAAAAATACTGGTGGTGGAGTCCATTCCTATTATGGCTACTGGAAAAATCAATTATCCAGCCGTTACGGGGTTGGCGGCCAGCCAATTAAAAATACGCTAAAAGCGTTAACATCACAAGCATGGCATGATTATCGTTTATAGCTTCGCCCCCATCCATTATCAGGGGGCGACGGATTATAGGTTGATTGATAGCTTGCCCTATACTACGTCACTGCGCTTTAGGCCTATTTTCTACATTACTGAATGGCTGTGCATTGAACGATCAAGATCATCGTTGTCTAATAAGAAAATGTTATCGACTTTGGCATTTTCAATCGGTTGCGGAGAATAATCTGTAACTGCGAGGGTCGCTGTTCAACGTTAAAAAAATGAGTATTAGTTATTGTTTCAGCACGTAGTTTTTTCTATCCTTTCATTTTTCTCTGGGGGTTCCCATGAATGAAGACACGGTTAATATGGAAATTAGAAAGTTTCTAAAAATTGTCGGCGTTACATCACAACGAGAAGTCGAACATGCGATCTTTAAAGCCGCTGAATCCGGGAAACTGAACGGTTCTGAAGCCATCGCTGTCAAAATGACGCTAGATGCACCTGCTATTGGCGTCAATCACTGTATCGAAGGAAAAATTGCCCTCGAATAGCTGTTCTGTGTAAAAAAGGCTTGGCCGGATATGATTCGGAAATCCTGAACAAAATGCAGTAAAAAATCCAGCGACCCGGCAAGCTAATAACCACTAAAGAGAAATTTTGGTAATTCTGCTTAGGAGACTGTTATGAACGACACTGGAATCGATAAAAACGCAGTCGTTGCACTGTTAAATAAAATTCTTGAAACTGAATTGGCGGGTGTTGTTCGTTATACGCACTACGCCTTCATGATTTTTGGCTATGGCCGTATTCCTATTGTTTCCTGGCTGCGCGAGCAGGCAACCGAATCCTTGACTCATGCCAACGAAGCCGGTGAGCTGATCACGCATCTGGGTAGTCATCCCTCGCTGGGGATTGGCCCTTTGCTGGAAACTCACCGCCATGATGTGGGCGATATTCTACGGGAATCGCTGGATCATGAACGGCTCTCTTTGTCTGCCTACACGCAATTACTGGAATTGGTGAATGGGCGCAATGTGTTACTTGAAGAATACGCACGCCGCCTGATTGCACAGGAAGAAATGCATATAGGGGAAGTGCGAAAGATGCTAGGCAAGCCGGGTGAGTAATCGTTAGTATATTCTGATAGGCACCGTTGTGAATTTTTCCGTTAACTACAGCAGGAGAGGGTAGCGCCATGAATCAACACTTAAAATCAGTTAGAGAATTTCACGAGCTTCTGCTATTTCCGCAGGCCAAATTAGGATCAGCGCGTCAATTGCCTGATATGGAAATTATCAGATACCAATCGTTGCTCATGGAAATGGGCAGCGATGCGCTAAAAGCCATTAAAGCGGGGGATATGCCCGAAATACTGGGAGGGCTGGTTAATCTTGCCTATGTCGCATTAGCGGCTATCGCCATGCAAGGGGAAGATGTTGTTGATAAGCCGGTTTCCTGGCATCAAGACTGGTCTCTTCTGTCTGTCATAAAAGTTGTATCCGACAAGATCAATCATTGTGCTTCCGGTGGCACTGATAACTATTCAGAAGTTTATTGTTTATGTATTCATCTAGTGAGGGGGTTTGTCAATGCCGATTTTGACAAGGCTTTCCAAATGATTCACGATAATAATATTTCTCGCGTAAAAATAAGCGGCGAATCCCTTTATGGCGATACTGATCACATCCGTAAGTTAAAGTTGCAGAAAATGCCTGATTTGAGTGATTGTCTTTATGAATAGAATAACCATCTCCCGCAGGGAGAAGGGATTTTAAGAAACTGATGTTACGCAGTCCGTAATTTTTGTAATTCAGCATAGGCTATCTGGTTTGCTTTTATGAACAGCTTTGTTCGTAGCGCAAAATGGTTGGCCTT
>SBAV01000487.1 GCA_005239965.1 Methylobacter tundripaludum | reverse complement strand
GGCCAACCATTTTGCGCTACGAACAAAGCTGTTCATAAAAGCAAACCAGATAGCCTATGCTGAATTACAAAAATTACGGACTGCGTAACATCAGTTATGTAAATGTGTGGCGTTACAGTTTAAATAATTATTTTGGTTAGTGGGGTGCGGAATGTCGGATGACCAAACTACTCGAACGCGCCTTAGAAAAAGTTAAAACCTTACCCGACAGTGAGCAAGATGCCATTGCAACTCTGATACTGGAAGAAATCGAAGATGAAGCGCGATGGGATAACACTTTTTCGCGTAACCAGAATGTATTGGCAAAACTGGCTGCCGAAGCAATGGAAGAAGATCGTGCCGGCAAAACGCAAGTGCTAGACCCTGATAACTTGTAAAATCACGCACTACCGCAAAGTTCCGAAAAGGTTTTACCGAATTGCCCTATCGGTTCAAGAGCAAGCCCGAGCGGCCTACCGGCAATTTATACGGGATCCGTGGCATCCGAGTTTACGATTTAAACCTGTCAATCCCAGTCTTCCCATCTACTCGGTTCGCATCGGCAAAGGATATCGCGCAGTAGGTCAGCGAGATGAAAATGGAGTTGTGTGGTTCTGGATTGGATCACATGCGGAATATGATAAGGTTTTGTCTCAAATGTAGAGTACCGTCCGCATAATATATTTACGACTAGGGCATAGGATGTGCTGAGGAACAAAGCGCAGATGACACTACAAAAGCAACGCCCTAGCTTCCTGTAAATCTTAGAAGATCAAAACGGAATGCAGAAGCTAAACACACGCCAATAAGATTACGCTTGCCAGATACCGCCCACACAGTAAATTCCTGTAGAATAACGCCATCTCATCAGTAGCATACGGCAGGATTATTTAAACGATCATGGCAAACTTCGAAAAATCTCAGGTAGAAAATCTACTCAAAACCGTTATTGATCCCAATCATGGCCTGGATCTGGTGTCAGCAAAATCCGTCAAAGCCATTACCATTGATGGCGCAAATGTCAGCGTTAAACTGGAACTAGGCTATCCCGCCAACAGCACAATCGAAGCATTGACAACTGCCGTTCAGCAGCAACTGAAAACCTTGCCAGACATTGGCAGTGTTTTTGTTGATATCAACGTTAAGATCGTCTCCCATGCCGTACAACAAGCCTTAAAGCCACTTCCGAATGTCAAGAACATTATTGCGGTAGCTTCCGGTAAAGGCGGGGTTGGCAAATCAACTACGGCAGTGAATATTGCGCTGGCGTTGGCGGCAGAAGGCGCAACCGTCGGCATCCTGGATGCGGATATTTACGGCCCCAGCATTCCTACCATGTTAGGTGTCAACCAATACCCACAAAGCGAAGACAAAAAAACCATGATGCCCAATATGGCGCATGGCCTGCAAACCATGTCCATCGGCTATATGGTTCCGGCTGAGCAGGCGATGATCTGGCGCGGCCCTATGGTCACCAATGCCTTGTTGCAATTGCTCAAGGAAACCAACTGGCACGATGTCGATTATTTGATCATCGATTTGCCGCCCGGCACCGGCGATATCCAATTGACCCTGTCGCAACAAATTCCGGTCAGCGGCGCGATTATCGTCACCACCCCGCAAGACATTGCCTTGATTGACGCGCAACGTGGTTTGGCGATGTTCCAGAAAGTCAACGTGCCGGTGTTGGGTATCGTGGAAAACATGAGCCTGCATATATGCAGCAACTGCGGCCATGAAGAGGCTATTTTTGGTTCAGGCGGCGGTGCGGCCATGGCGGAGATCAACAAGGTTGAGCTGTTAGGTTCGTTGCCGTTGGATAAGTCGATTCGGGAATACGCCGATTCCGGTATGCCTACGGTAATTGCCGACCCTGATAGCCGTGCCGCGCAGATTTATAAGGAAATTGCCCGTAAGACAGCGGCAAAATTGGCGTTAAGGGCTAAGGATTTTACGACGCGGTTTCCTAATATTGTGGTACAGAATACTTAATCCAATAAATTCAATGCCTTATTTTTATGAGCACTCTTAATAAAGCGATAGAATTTGTTGTACTTTCATTTATGAGCATGAACTTATTTGCAGGATGTATAACCCCAAAAAATCTGGATAATAATATTATATTCAAAGTATTACATTGCGCAGAAGTAGATATCGACGATTCAAAGTTTTTTGAGCATCATGTCTATCAAGGGGTCGTTCTAAAATCAAAGGTTTTACATCAGAAAAAAAGAATGAAAAAACTCATGAAACTTTTTTATGGAACCGATGAAAAAAAGCCATGTGAATCACTTAAACCTGAAACAAAATGGCGAGGTAAACTGGGAATGGCGTGTTGTGATGGCTCACCAGAGCCTCCATGTCTCTTGGAATTCTCAAACTTTGTTTACGATTTAAAAAAATAAGCTGAACATGATCACGAGAAGAAAATTTGTACAAACCAGCCTTTTACTGTCAGGTGGATTATTGATTCGCCCAACTAGCGCCGCAACATCGGTAACATCAAAATTGACAGTACCGAGCGCAAATGACTGGTTTATGCCGGATGAATCTGAACCTCATGCGCGGACATGGATGGCGTTTGGCGCCAGCCAAGCCATCTGGGGCAAAAAACTGCTACCCGAAGTACAGCGTAACTTAGCTTTAATTGCACGCACTATCGCGCAATTTGAGCCGGTTTCTATGCTGGTCAGAAAAAGCGATTATGCACTGGCACGTAAATTAGTGGGGCCATCAGTTACTCTCGTCATCGCGCAAATGGATGATCTGTGGATGCGCGATACGGGGTCGGTATTCGTCGTTACCGACAAAGGTGGCAAAGCGGCCATCAAATTCAACTTTAACGGCTGGGGAAACAAACAGGAGTATGGGCATGATACTCAGGTTGCAAGCTTTGTTGCAAAGCAAGCCGCTACCAAAATGCTATCAACCAAACTGATATTGGAAGGTGGCGGCATTAAAGTCGATGGACACGGCACGGCCATCATTACTGAGAGCTGCATACTCAATGCAAACCGCAATCCCGGTGTTTCCAAGACAAGCTGTGAAACAGAACTGAAACGCCTGTTGGGTTTGGAAAAAATTATCTGGTTACCGGGCATTAAAGGTAAGGACATTACCGATGGCCACACGGATTTTTATGCGCGATTCGCTAAACCCGGCGTTGTCGTAGCAGGCTATGACGCAGACCCCACATCTTTCGATCATGTGGTCACTAAAAAGCATCTTAAAATTTTAAAAGCCGCTACTGATGCCAGTGGAAAAAGACTGAAAGTAGTGGTAATTGAAGGCCCCACAACCATACGGGATACTTACGCATCAGACGACTTTGCGGCGGGTTACATTAATTTCTATGTCTGCAATAAGGCAGTTATTGTGCCAGAATTTGGCGACAAAAAAGCCGACAACACTGCAAAGGTAAAATTGCAAGCGTTATTCCCAAGCCGTAAAGTTGTGCAAATCAATATCGATGCTATTGCAGCGGGCGGGGGTGGCATTCACTGCACCACGCAACAAGAACCCAAAATCTAACTTCTGGTAAGCCAGTCAAACACTTCCACTTAAAAAGTAATAATAAAAATAACACATGAGCATCAAATCAGATAAATGGATACGCCGCATGGCGCAGCAAGGCATGATTGAACCGTTTGAAAGCGGCCAGGTACGCGATTCCGAACAAGGACGGGTGATTTCCTACGGTACCTCCAGTTACGGCTACGATGTGCGCTGTTCCGATGAATTCAAGATTTTCACCAACATCAACTCGGCCATCGTAGACCCCAAAAACTTCGACCCCAACAGCTTTGTCGATGTGAAATCCGATGTTTGTATTATCCCGCCCAATTCATTTGCCTTGGCCAGAACCGTGGAATTCTTCCGCATTCCGCGTGATGTATTGACCATTTGCCTTGGAAAATCAACCTATGCCCGTTGTTTTAGTGGCGACACCCGCGTAGCCTTGCTTGATGGCACAGCGCCAAGCTTGGAAGAAATGGCGAAACGCGCCGAACAAGGTGAAGTATTTTGGGGTTACAGCATCGGCCAATACGAACAGATCATTGCCGCGTTGATCGAAGCCCCCCGTTACATTGGCCGTGATCAGTTAATTGAAATTGAACTGGATTCGGGTGAATCGATTGCTTGCACACCTGACCATAATTTTTTAAACCGTGATGGGCGAATGGTTGAAGCCGGTAATTTGCGTTCAGGCTCATCACTGATGCCGCTTTATCGCAGTGTAAGGCGTGGCTATGAAATGATTTATCAAACTTCCAACAATCGCATGTATCCAACACATCGATTAGCGGACGAATGGAATGTGCGGCACGGTGTTTATAACGACGCAATGGGCACGCATCGCCACCATATTGACAATGAACGCCGCAATAATTACCCATGGAACATTACCCGAATGGAAGCCAGCGAGCATTTACGCTATCACAACCAGCGTAATTACGGTGACGGTTTCGATTCACAAGAACACAGTACCTCGATTAAAGCGGGGCTACAGCGTTTAGCACAACAACCTGAATGGCGAGAAAACTTCAACCAAGTCCAGCAGCAACGGGCATTAAATTTTTGGCATGATGAAAAGTATGCAGTCATCCGGGAGAAAATTTTAGCACAACGCCAAAATCCTAGCGATGCGACACGTTTCGCCCATTCCCAAGCAACCCTAGCACGCTATGCTGACCTACAAGCACGGGTGCAACACGCAGAAAAAATGCAACAGGCTTGGCGTAATGACGACGCACGGCGCTTGAAACAAGCGGAAATTGCACGCCAAATTAACCGGCGCGATGAAATTACTGCGGAAGTAGTGCGCGAGGCATTGGATAAAACGGGCTCAATACGCGGCGCAGCCAATTATTTAAATTGTGATCGCAGCGTTTTCCGTCGTTTTCCTGAACAACTGGATAACTTTCGAGGCGCAGCAACCCGTAACCACAAAGTTACTGCTGTTCGTGAGGTGCCAGGTGAACACGACGTTTATTGCCTAACTGTTCCTGAAGCAGGAAACTTTGCCTTAGAAGCTGGGGTTTTCGTCGCCAATTGCGGCATTATCGTCAATGTAACGCCTTTGGAACCGGAATGGGAAGGCCACGTAACACTGGAATTTTCCAATACCACCACCCTGCCCGCAAAAATCTATGCCAACGAAGGCGTGGCGCAAATGCTGTTTTTCGGTAGCGATGAAATCTGCGAAACGTCCTATAAAGACCGGGGCGGAAAATACCAGGGGCAAACCGGCGTTACCTTGCCCAAGGCCTAAAATAATTGTCACCCGTGGCTGAAAAACTAATTGACCAAATCGATGCCCTGCTGCCGCAAACCCAATGCGGCCAGTGCAGCTATAAGGGTTGCCGTCCTTACGCAGAAGCGATTGCATCGGGTGAAGCAGATATTGACCAATGCCCACCGGGCGGTGATGAAGGCGTTGCTGCCTTAGCAAACTTACTCGGGCTATCAACTAAACCGATGAACACCCAATTTGGCCAGCATAAGCCAAAAAGCGTGGCATTTATTGTTGAGGAAGACTGCATCGGCTGCGTCAAATGCATTGCCGCCTGCCCTGTCGATGCCATTTTGGGCGCGGCCAAATTTATGCACACAGTGATTGCCGATGAATGTACCGGTTGTGAATTGTGCGTAGAACCTTGTCCTATGGATTGCATCATCATGCAACCGGTAGAAATCAGCCCCGACCAAAAAATCGCAAAATCAAAACGCGCCAAGCAACGTTATGAAGCCCGTATTCTTCGAAAAGAACACGAAGCCCTGGAAACAGCCGAACGTTTAAGGAAAAAGAAAGAAGCCTTGCTTAAAATAAAGCCATCGACGCTGCAATGAACGCAAAGCAGCGGCTGGAAATATTTGAGCGCTTGGCAAAGGCAATACCTGAGCCAACCACGGAATTAGTCTACACCACGCCATTCGAGTTATTAATTGCCGTGGTTCTGTCAGCGCAGGCCACCGACAAAAGTGTCAACAAGGCTACGGCCACATTATTTCCGATTGCCAATACGCCAGAAGCATTTTTGCAATTAGGATTGGAAGGCCTTAAAAGCCATATTAAAACTATTGGCTTGTATAACAGCAAAGCCGGGCATATCATGACGCTTTGCCAGCAGCTGCTTGATAATCACCAAGGGCAAGTTCCAAAAACCCGTGAAGAACTGGAAAAATTGGCGGGGGTCGGTCGAAAAACCGCCAATGTCATTCTTAATACCGCTTTTGGCCAGCACACGATTGCTGTCGATACCCATATTTTCCGGGTATCCAATCGCACGGGTATTGCCGCAGGCAAAAACGTTTTGGAAGTTGAGCGCAAACTCGAAAAATACGTGCCCAAACAACATAAAAAAGATGCGCATCATTTACTAATACTGCATGGCCGTTATACTTGCACAGCCAGAAAACCGAAATGCCCGGGCTGTATTATTGAAAACCTTTGCGAATATAAAGAAAAAACCATAATCTAAACGTTCTGGATGCCGTAGTTTGAACCTTGATATACAGTTAGGTCTCCAGACAGGAATTATTTCTGTGCATCAAGGCATTCATTGCCACGCGAAACGCTACATGCACACAAGTTTTATAACCCAAAAGAGGATGTCTCTATGAAAAAAATAAACAAAACACCTTTGGCAGCAACAATCGGCGCCGCTTTTATTTCAACATTTGCCGCAACTGCTGCAAATGCGGAAGCCAATCCATTCGGCATGACTGAGCTATCTAGCGGTTATATGCAAGTTGCCGAAGCCAAAACCGGTGAAATGAAATGCGGCGCGAATATGCCCGGCATGGCGCAACCCAAAACACCAGAAGGCGCTTGTGCCAGCGCTACCCCTGCAAAACCCGCCAAAGCTAAGGAAGGTGCTTGTGGTGAAGGCACCTGCGGTGCCATGATGAAAGATGGCAAAATGAAAGAAGGCATGGAAAAAACCTGCGGCGCCATGATGAAGGGCAAAGAAGGCGCTTGCGGTGCTACAGGTGCGGCAGCCGGTGCAAAAGCGGCCGAAGGCAAATGCGGCACACAATGTGGCGATGCTATGAAAGCTTGCGCAGACAAGAAAGCCACAGAAGGTGCCTGTGGCGAAAAAATGAAAGGCTGCGGCGAAGATATGCAAGGCTGCGTTGACATGATGAAAGGCAAAGAAGGCGCTTGTGCTGCCAACATGAAAACACCCGCTGCCGCAGCGCCAGCTGTCCCTGCACCTGCCGCTCCAGCAACAAAGTAAACATTAATGTAGACACTAATTAAGTTTGGCATTAGCTGTTAGTTAAAGGAGGGTGTAACAGCCCTCCCCTTTAAAACAACATCAAGATGTTCCCATGGACACAATCTCTTATCCCCTTCATGGCGCTGGCTTAGGTTTACGGCGCTCCATTCTGAGCCAGATTGTCAGCGATCCTCCAGACGACATTGGCTTTTATGAAGTCGCGCCTGAAAACTGGATTACCATAGGCGGCAAACTGGGCAAACAGTTTCGGGCAATGACCGAACGCTTTGATTTCGTTGGTCATGGCCTATCGCTGTCGTTGGGCAGCACTGATCCTTTGGATGAAGATTTCGTACACGCCGTCAAACGGTTTATGGCCGAACATCAAATCAAACTCTACAGTGAACACTTAAGCTATTGCAGCAAAGAAGGCCATTTGTATGACCTGATGCCGATTCCGTTTACGTCAGAAGCAGTGACCCACGTGGCCAATCGCATTAGGCGGGTACAAGACATCCTGGAGCAAAAAATTGCCATCGAAAATGTATCTTATTATGCCGTTCCCTGTCAGGAGATGGCTGAAATAGACTTTTTTAATGCCGTCGTCGCCGAAGCTGACTGTAATATATTGATTGACATCAATAATATATATGTGAATAGCGTCAATCACGGCTACAACGCCGAGACTTTTTTAAAGGCCATACCGGCACAGCGTATAGCCTATGCGCACATCGCTGGACATTATGTTGAAGCGAAAGATTTTCTGGTGGATACTCACGGTGCCAGTGTTATTGATCCGGTCTGGAAACTGTTGAAAAAGGCTTACCAACTGTATGGCGTGTTTCCAACGCTGTTGGAACGGGATTTCAATATTCCCGCTATTCCTGAATTGCTGCGGGAAGTAAATACCATTAATGCCCTACAAGATGCGTGGAAGGTGCAGTATGCGAAAT
>SBAV01000342.1 GCA_005239965.1 Methylobacter tundripaludum | reverse complement strand
GACTTCGTCAAGTACGCCACAGAATTGGCAGAGGCCGGCAAAAAAGATCAGCCTGAGTTTTGGGTGAAAGTCGTCGAAATGGGCGGTGAAGTTTGGGCGGATTTAACGCTGACTTCCGGCGGCGAGATGTTTATCCCTGAAAATGGTGCGGCTGTTGAAAATATCTATACGCACTTGGCACCGGCACCTGTCGAAGAAGGCAATGCTGATCTGACAGATAATGATAGTGAGTTGAGCAAGTTTGACGTAGCGACTTTTGACAGTGATTTTGAAGACGCATTAATGGGCTCTGATTCTGAACTGTTTGTTCCGCACGACGACACTGTTGAGATAGCGTCAGATTTTGATTCAGTTCCCGACCTTGATACGGATGCCGCAGACCATGAATTACAAAATAACGAGAGCATTGATTTTGATCTGGGTTCATTAGCGGTTAGTACTAAAAACAATACCGCCCAAGTTGTTAAAACTCAGGAGCAGCAGGTACCGCGGTTTTCCCTGGATAAAACTGAACTGAGTCTGGAAGATGTGCATGAAATTGCCGATTTTAAGGCCGATAGCGATGAGGCCAATGCACTCGATACATTTGAATTAGATAGCTTAATTAATCGTGATAACAAAAGTCACCCAGTTATTGAGTTAGAGGCTGATAAATCTTCCACGTTGACGCTCGATACCGATACGAAGGGCTATGACGTAGCTGATGATTTTGACTTCGATTTTGATTTTGATACGGCCACATCAGCAACAGCATCGCCAAATGTTAACTATTTTGATGAGACTGACACCAGTTTCGATTTTATGGATTTAGATGAGCTGGAAACGAAGTTGGATTTGGCTAAAGCCTATATCGATATGGGTGATTCGGATGCAGCTAAGGAAATCATCGCTGAAGTTCTTGACAAAGGTAACGCTGAGCAAGTCAAAACAGCGCGGAATTTATTCGATAGCTTGGCATAACAGTAGGCGCTCTCCTCTATACTCAGTCAATTTTACCCGTCATAATCACATTGATAGAGTACCAGGATAATTTCTATCATGAACAAGGCCGCTGGTTGTATCGCGTTGTTATTAACAGTAGTATTACAAGGCGCATAAAACTGCAAGATTGGTTTTTCCTGTCATTTGGATCATGATTTATATGACCTTTGGTTGGGCTAAAGCCGTCTTTTTTGTTTTTCGATACAGGAAAGGGTATCTTTTGTTCTTGCGAGCAGTTACATATGGATATAAGCGATGAAAACAAGACACAAAGACGCATTGAAAGTTGCCCTTTTGGGTATGGACGAACGCTCTAGTAAGCTGTTGAGGAAATTTTTTAAAGGGCCTTGCGAGGGTTTTGCTGAAATTGTTGATGATGCCAATGCAGTCGTCGATATTGTTGATACCCATTTTGCCCGTTCGGAGCAACTTGTGGAAAAAAGTTTGGCGCGAGTACCACCGCGTGCCATTATTGCATTGGCATTCAATGCCTCAGCACGAATCGATAGAGATAATCTGTTATATCTCGACAAACCGATCAAGGCCGATGAAATGATGGATGCTATTGATTGGGCAAGCGATATCAGTAAAGGTAAAGTGAGGCAAAAGCCGTTTTTTGATGCAAAAACGTCGTCATTTAAAAGCGATTCTGCCAAAATCCTTAAGCCGCCCGCACCGTCACCTGAATTTAAAACTGTCAGCTCTGCTATCGCGGAGCTGCAATCTCCTGCATTGGCACTGAAAACCCCTGTTGCTTTTAAAGATATTGAACAAGAACAGAAAAAACTGATTGACCTTCAAGAGCAAAGGAAAAAAGCCAAATACCGTTCAGCCATCAGGGTCGATGAAAATAATTTTAATGATTTTATTGGTCTTTTTATTGGGGTAAATATCAACAACGCAGATGAACGGTATCTTGCGGCTTACGATGTTAAAAATTATTATCAGGGCTATGTGCAGGCTGCTTACCAGTCATCCTTGGCTAGAATGCAAACCCTGCAACTGAACAGTTCACTCTGGAAGCCCTTAGTTATACTGTTGCACAGCCACGAGATTTGGGTCGATGCTGACGATGTATTGCTGAAAGAGATGACGGGCGTTTGGCTTGATGCTGACACCATGAGTGTTACGCCTGTTGATAAGGAAACCGTACAGAAAATAAATGATCTGGAAAAAATTCAGGATATGTATGCTTTTCTTTGGAAAATGGCGCTCTGGACATCTAAAGGGCGATATCCAAAAGCGATTGATGTTGACAGTCCCGTTTATTTAAGGCAATGGCCTGACTTTCCTCGCTATGTTGTAACACCTCATGCATTACGGATAGCTGGATTGCTGGTAGGCAGGGGGCCTGAAACGATGATAAATGTCGCCAGTTTACTCAATATTGAGCTACGCTACGTTTATATTTTTATCAGTGCTGCCCATGCCATAGGTTTAGCGGCACAGGCAAAAAGACAGGTTGATATGTTGATCAAAACGACCCTGCCGGATACCCCGTCTGCTAGAAAAGGACTTTTAAATAGAATTGTCAACAGAATGCGCAAAAAATAGCGATTAAATTTGAAGATAAATATTTTGAACTATGAAAATATACGCGATGTTCGATTTTTT
>SBAV01000143.1 GCA_005239965.1 Methylobacter tundripaludum | reverse complement strand
TCTTGTTCCCAGATAGGATGCCTGAACGTTAATTTGAATTCCGTTTACACAAAATTCAGGACACCCTCTTCATTTGCTATACTCTAGCTGTATTGAATTGCCGCCATACACCAGCTAGGCTACCAACAAAGGCTGAATCTGCCTGCTAACCTGATTATTTTCGGTTGTTAAGCGTTTGCTTCGTTGGCAACGCAACAGTTGTTATGCTTGGCAAAATATCGGCCAACGTGGCTTCATCGAACACTTGTAAATAGGCGTTCCCCGCACGCGCTAATAATTGTTTTAATCCACAACCTGGCAGCAATCTGCACTGCTGCTGCGCCGGATCAAAGCATTCTACCCAGTTAAAATGATTTTCCATACCGCGTACCACGTCACCAATGCGTATCATCTCCGGGGGGCGCTGCAATGCTAGGCCCCCTCCCTTGCCGCGCATTGTATTAATAAACCCCTTGTTCCCCAGTTGGTGGATGACTTTCACCAGATGATTACGAGAAATATTATAAAATTCAGCGACTTCTGTAATAGTGGATTGCCTGTCCGGTGACATTGCCAGATAAGTCAATGTCCTGAGCGCGTAATCTGTATAACTTGTGAGTTGCATATTGCTTACTTTTAGGAAAAGAATTACAGTATAAATGTATTTTAAATACATTTTATAATGGAATTGGATGTATTTAATATTAGGCTATTCTTAAATAACTATTCCCTGAAATTTTAGTGTACGCCAACCTTTTATAAGGATGACATGCTGTGCCCCAGGCAATCACTGGAAAAGCTCAAACCATTTAATGCGTAAGCAAGGATTATTATGTCTATCGTTGATAACGTCACACCCGACCAACAGTCGCGGGCACTCTGGCTAAGCACAGTTGCCTTTACGCTGTGCTTTGCAGTATGGACTATTTTTTCCATTATCGGCCTACAAATCCAGAAAGACTTGGGTTTAAGTGAAACCGAATTCGGCCTACTGGTAGGTACACCTATCCTTTCCGGGTCGTTAATTCGATTGGTACTGGGCATTTGGAGCGACCAGTACGGCGGCCGTATCATTTATGCCCTAGTAATGGTGACGGCGGCCATCGCTACATTTTTGCTGACTACGGTTGACACTTATATTATGTATTTGGTGGCGGCATTAGGTATAGGTGTCGCCGGTGGCTCATTTGCCGTGGGTATCGCCTACACGTCGCGCTGGTTTCCTACAGAAAAACAAGGCACTGCGCTGGGCATTTTCGGTCTGGGCAATGTGGGTGCGGCAGTCACTAAATTCACCGCGCCTTTTGTGATGGTGGCGTTGGGCTGGCACGCCGTGGCGCAAATCTGGGCGGCGGCCCTGCTGCTGATGGCGGTAGTCTTCTGGTTTGTCACTGACGATGAACCGATGCTTAAAGCGAGGCGTATATCGGGTGCCAAGCCGGATTCGTTTATGAAACAACTGGAGCCGCTTAAAAACATGCAGGTTTGGCGGTTTTCAATGTACTACTTCTGCGTATTCGGTGCATTTGTCGCATTGGCGCTTTGGTTGCCGCGTTATCTGGTTGGCGCTTACGGTTTTGATATTAAGACCGCCGGTATGCTGGCGGCCTCGTATTCCATTTTTGCCAGCCTGTTCCGTGCGCTGGGCGGCTGGTTGTCTGACCGCTACGGCGCGCGGTTGATCATGTACTGGACGTTTATTGTCGCTGCCATTTGTACTTTTTTCCTGTCCTATCCGCCTACCGATTACGTGGTGCATGGCATTAAAGGCGACATCAGTTTTAGCCTGGCGATAGGCCCTTTTGGCTTTGTCTTTCTGATGGCCGTGCTGGGTTTGTTTATGTCTTTTGGCAAGGCGGCGGTGTACAAGCATATCCCCGTTTATTATCCCGGCAATGTCGGTGCCGTAGGTGGCGCAGTCGGTATGATCGGCGGTCTGGGCGGTTTCTTGTTACCGCTGACTTTCGGTATGTTAAACGATTTGACGGGCATCTGGAGCAGTTGCTTCATGCTGCTGTTCGTCTTGGTGATGATTGCGCTGGCTTGGATGCACTTTTCCATTGTGGCTATGGAGCGCCGCGTCGTACCTGAATTGGCAAAGGTTTCGACCTACTTGCCGGAATTGAGCCATCCTTCTACGTTGGTGCTGACGGATTGGAATCCTGAAGACCAAAATTTCTGGGAAAAAACCGGCAGGCGGATTGCCGCACGCAACCTTTGGATCAGTATTCCTGCCCTGTTACTGTCGTTCGCGGTGTGGATGGTGTGGAGCGTGGTCGTCATCAATTTGCCCAGCATCGGTTTTAAATACAGCACTGACCAGTTATTCTGGTTAGCGGCTTTGCCCGGTTTGTCCGGCGCTACCTTACGGATTTTCTATTCATTCATGGTTCCGATTTTTGGTGGCCGCCGCTGGACGACCCTCAGCACCGCCTCTCTATTGTTACCGTCAATCTGGATTGGTTTCGCAGTACAAAATCCCGGCACACCTTATATCCTGATGGTCGTGTTAGCCTTATTATGCGGCTTTGGCGGCGGTAACTTTGCTTCCAGCATGGCCAATATCAGCTTTTTCTATCCGCAAGCGCAAAAAGGTACGGCCTTAGGGTTGAATGCGGGATTGGGCAATTTGGGCGTGAGCACCGTCCAGTTCGTGGTACCGTTGGTGATTGCCATGAGTGTTTTTGGCTCATGGGGCGGCGATCCTCAAGTCTGGGTCAAGGCTGAGGTTACTAAAAATATCTGGCTACAAAATGCCGGATTTATCTGGGCGCCGTTTATTCTTGCGACCAGTAT
>SBAV01000359.1 GCA_005239965.1 Methylobacter tundripaludum | reverse complement strand
TGTCAACGACGTATTCATCCACCAAACGCTCTAAGTAACGGTGGAAAATCAGGCTGGGAATGCCGATAGTCAGGCCTGTCGCGGTAGTAATCAGCGCCACTGAAATCCCCCCCGCCAACACGCTTGGATCACCTGAGCCATGTTGCATCAGCGAAGAGAAAATCTCAATCATGCCGAATACCGTACCCAACAACCCAAGCAATGGGCTAATGGTGGCGATGGTTCCCAATGTATTCAGGAAACGTTCCAGCTCATGGACGGCTTTGCGCCCCGATTCTTCAATACATTCTTTCATGACATCGCGGCCTAAATGCCGATGTGAAAGTCCTGCAGCAAGTACGGCACCCAATGGCGAATTGGTTCTTAAACGGTGCAAGACAACGTTGTCGATTTTTTCTTCGCGTGACAGCTTCCAAACTTGCGGTACTAATTCCGGTGGAATAACCTTCTTTTTTTGTAACGACCAGAAACGCTCAACGATGATGCCCATTGCGCCAATCGAGCACATGATGAGCGGCCACATGATCCAGCCACCGTTCTTTATAATCTCAAACACATCAATTTCCTAAAATTTAACAGTCTTAGCGGGAGAAATTTATATTTATCCAAACAACAACCTTAGATACATAGTGTAATTTTAGCTTAATGCGTGATTATTTTCCCGCTCTAGCCATAAATAAGTCACTACAAAGGCACAAACACAACAAAGGGCAGCTACAGTGTAAACAAAGTGCGGCCCTAATGCGTTCCAGTAATGGCCACTGTATAAACTGCCTATTGTCCCTCCCAAGCCGAAACTGGCACTGCTGTATAAGGCTTGTCCCTTGCCTTGATGTTGATCGCCAAAATAGCGATGCACCAGATTGATAGCAATCACATGGGTGCTGCCAAAGCTTGCGGCATGTAATAGCTGGGCAACCACTAAGATGACCAAATAGTCAACGCCCCACGAAACCATAAGCCAGCGTATGGCAGACAACAGCAGGCTGAGCAATAACAGGGTTCGGAGTGAAAAATGTTTTAAAAAGTATCGCATACCCATAAACAGGACAATTTCGGCACACACGCCTAATGCCCATAAAAAGCCGGTTAGGGTAGAGTTGTAATGGTGTTCGTTAAGATAGATGGAATAAAATACGTAATAAGGGCCATGAGAAATTTGCAGCAACACGTTCACTGCGAGAAAGGCCATAACCTCTGGTTTTTTTAGAATTTTCATCAATCCAATTGCAGCCGTTTGTTGCTTGATGGCCCGCACTTCCGGCGTGACTAGCGTTGTAAACCATGAGCCAATCAGTAACAGCGTAATCAGGGTCGGCAGCCTGGAAATGGGCTGGCTGTCCAGTAACCGGCCAATGCCCAACACGGCAATAACAAATCCTACTGAGCCCCAGAGCCTGATTTGGCTATAGCGGTGTGTCTGGTCTTTTAAGTGAAAGAGTGTGACGGCTTCAAATTGGGGTAGGGAAGCATTCCAAAACAGGCTAAAGCCTGCTGTTATTACTGCAAACCAAATATAGGGCTGAGGAAACAAAAAATAAGAAAAAATCAATACCGTATACAGCGAGGCAAGTCGAATAATGGCCAGGTTTTTGCCCGTTTTATCAGCAATAAAGCCTACCAGGTTTGGTGAAATAATACGGGTTCCTACTATCAGCGCTGAAAATTCACCAATTTGCACGGCGTTAAAGCCGCAGTGCTGTAGATAAAGATTCCAGTAGGGCAATAAAGCGCCCAGGGTTGCAAAATAAAAAAAGTAGTACCCGGACAGGCGGCAGTAGGGAATAGGCATGTATTTTTAGTCACTGTTGCGTGACAGGCTAGGGTTACAATTTTGGGTGAATTACGTTACATTTAGAGACGATTGTTTTCGCTAAGATTTTAGGCTATCAACTTAAGCTGGGACAAAAGGTTGGGTTGAACGTTTTTCTCAACCCAACATGACCAAGTCGTTATTCATGTTGGGTTGCCAAACAGCAGGCAGCCCAACCTACTTGAGCATTATTATTTTTGTCCTGCGTTAAGTGTGTAGCCAGATTTTATGGTGGCGGAAGAGGCCTTTTCTGTCACTGTGCATTCCGTACAGGAGGCAATAATGCCCATTATTGACGTTCTAACGATTCCGTTCCAGTTAAAAATCAAAAAAACCGTCATTATCTGTCATCATCCTGCAAAAGCAACTTTATATCCTATGAATATTGGGTGGCGCGCGTCAGGAGCGTAGTAATTAATTGCGTTTTGGCGATCAGCTATCACACATAATTAACACAGGAGTTTATATGCCGAATAAGTTATCGGGTGCAATTTTTATTGCTGTTAATTTAGTGCTGTCTGTGACAGGTTTTGCGAAAGCCGAAGATACCCCCCGTTACGCTTTTCCGCAACATATCGCTTATGCGCCGCAAACTATAAAACCCAATCATGTAAGTCAAGCGCAACTGGATGAGCATGTGCGTGCTTATTACAATCATTGGAAAGCGCATTATCTGATCCGTGAAAGTGGGGCATCTGAAAAAAAGCCGTTGTACCGTGTGTCTTATGGTTCGGCTAACCCTGAAAAAACCGTTTCCGAAGGCCAGGGTTACGGTATGGTTATTGTTGCGCTGATGGCCGGTTATGATGCCAATGCCCGCGAAATCTTTGATGGCCTGTTTCTATTTTCAAGACAACATCCTAGCCGCATTGATAAGCGATTGATGAGCTGGGAATGCAAGAAGAACAGCGCACAAACCGATAGCGCTTTCGATGGCGATGTGGATATAGCCTACGGTTTGTTACTGGCGGATCGACAATGGGGCAGTGCAGGGCAGATTAATTATCAGGCGTCTGCCCGGAATGTCATTACCGCAATTTTGGAATCAACTATTGGCGCTGAAAGCCGCCTGCCGCTATTGGGTGATTCGGTTAACTACGATAATAATAAGCAACACAACCAGTACACGCCGCGCAGCTCTGATTTTATGCTGGCGCATTTTAAGGCTTTTGGGCGCTTTACAGGCAATGCGGTATGGAATCAGGTTGTCAGTCAGTCCCAATCGGTCATTGATGCCATTCAATGCCAGTACAGTCCAAAGACCGGCTTGCTACCGGATTTCATTACCTCTAAGAAACCTGCACCACGGCATTTTTTGGAAGGGGAGCATGATGGTGATTTTTATTACAATGCCGGCCGTGTCCCCCTACGTTTAGGGATAGATGTTTTACTCAATAATGATGCGCTGTCCCGTAAGCAAGTACAAAAAATGTCAACCTGGTTGCAGGCATCAACAAAAGGCGATCCCCAAAAAATCAAACCCGGTTATAAGCTTGATGGCATGTCTTTCAGTGATGAGTTTGTCACTTTTTTTGTTGCGCCTTTTGGTGTTGCGGCCATGACTGACCCAAACCAGCAAGCGTGGTTAAATGCAATTTATGATACCGTCTACAATAAGCACCAAGAGTACTACGCAGATTCTGTGACATTGCTCAGTTTACTGGCCATGACCGGGAACTACTGGGATCCAACTACGGTACAATAACTGGATTTTTACCCACTAACAGCATTTCACCCGCTTTAGCCGATTATGCCAAAACAGACCTATATCCTATTGATTGCCCAGTTTTTATCTGCATTTGCGGATAATGCTATTTTGTTCACGGTTATTGCGATGGTTCTGCAGGCAACCGATAAGGCAAGCTGGTATGTTCCGGCTTTGCAAAGTTCTTTTCTGGTTGCCTATGTGCTGCTTGCGCCTTGGGTGGGTGGATTTGCCGATCATCATCCAAAATCCAGGGTGTTGATTGTTGCTAATCTCATTAAGGCTGTGGGTGCGGTTTTATTGTTGTTAAAGGTGGAGCCCATATTGGGTTATTGCATAGTTGGGGTAGGGGCGGCTTTGTATAGCCCAGCCAAATATGGCATCTTGCCGGAGCTGGTCGGCCATGCGTTTTTGGTCAAAGCCAATAGTTGGATCGAAGGCTCAACTATTTTGGCGATTTTATTGGGGATGGTGGTTGGCGCTAAGGTTGCGGATTATTCTATTTACTGGGCTTTGGGTGGCACGATTGCCTTGTTTTTGGTTTCTGCTTGGGTAGCGGTGTATTTGCCAGTAAATCATGTGCGAAAAGCGGCTTCTGGAGCAATACTTCTTGAATTTGGTAAACAAATGGGAGGGTTTTTTATTACGCCCCGATCGCGCTTTGCTCTGCTTGGCGGTTGTTTGTTTTGGGCATCAGCGGCAACCTTACGCTTGATTATTGTGGCATGGGCACCTTTGGTATTAATGCTAAAAAATGCCAGCGACATCTCCCAATTAACCTTGTTTTTGGCGATAGGCATTATCATAGGTTCAGCGGTTGTACCACGTTTGATTCCTTTGGAACATTTGCGCCGCGCCAGATTTGCCGCCTATATCATGGCTATATTGATGGCAGCACTCAGTTTGACAACCAGCCTTTGGCCTGCCCGCGCGGTTTTATTTGTCATCGGCGTGATGGGTGGCTTGTTTATTGTGCCGATTAACGCGGTTTTGCAGGAATTGGGCCAGCAAACCATTGGCAGCGGCAGTGCGGTTTCTTTACAGAATTTTTTCCAGAATTTGGCGATGTTGCTGGCTGTTGGTGCTTATACTTACGCTTCGTTCCTTCATGTGGCGCCGGTGCCGGCGTTGTTAGCACTGGGTGGGTTGGTATTTGTGGCTACTTTTTGGGTGTCTTTGCGGTTGCCGGATTCTCAGTAAGATTATAAAAGTCGAACATCGCGTATTACATGTATTTTGTTTTAGCTTATTTCAGATTTTTTAAATACCAATCCAAAGCCTTCGTTAAACCTTCACCCACATGATGTGTCGGTGTATATCCCAACAAAGTGTGGGCCTTGGCAATGTCCGCCAGTGAATGCCGCACATCCCCGGAACGAAAATCCCGGTACACCGGTTTGAATTGCTCAAGATGGCTAAAACGTGGTGCCAGATTTTCCACAAGAGCTGCCAATAATTGATTGAGCGTGGTGCGGTCACCGACGGCAATATTGTACACCTGGTTAACAGCAGCACTGTCTTCAGTAATGGCCGCCAGCAAATTGGCCTGCACGACATTTTCGATAAAGCAAAAATCGCGGCTGGTTTCGCCATCACCGTTAACAAATACCGTTTCACCGCGCACCATAGCGGCAATCCATTTTGGTATTACCGCCGCATAAGCGCCATCTGGATCTTGCCTTGGGCCAAAGACATTAAAATAGCGCAAACCAATCGGCTGCACGCCATAACAACGGGCAAACACATCGGCGTACAGTTCGTTGACATATTTGGTGACCGCATAAGGTGACAACGGCTTACCAATTTTATCTTCCTGCTTGGGTAGGCCAGGATGATCGCCGTAAGTCGACGATGAGGCGGCATAAACAAAGCGTTTTACCTTGGCATCACGCGCTGCGACCAACATGTTCAAAAAGCCATCGATATTAGCGGAGTTCGTGGTAACGGGATCTTCCAGGGAGCGCGGCACACTGCCTAGCGCAGCTTGATGCAAAACATAATCCACGCCGACACAGGCTTTGTGACAAACGTCAAGGTCACGGATATCACCCTCAATAAACTGAAAGTTCTCCCAGCGCGTATCGCCTACCAAGGCCTTAACTTGATCCAGATTGTGTTGATGGCCCGTGGCAAAGTTATCGAGACCGACAACGTGTTGATTGTGATTCAGCAAGGTTTCCAGTAAATTAGAACCGATGAAGCCAGCTACACCGGTTATCAGCCAAGTTGCGGGGGCATTCTCAAAATGGGCTAAGGTGCTTTGAATAATTGACATAAATTTTTAGGGGTATCTGCAAAATTTGATCCGATAGTTGACTGCATAATTATAATCGCCACAGTTTGTATCCAGCAGCTTCTATTGCGGCGGGATCATAAGCGGATTTAACATCGACAAATAACCCGCCGGGTTTCAATTTTGCCAACAAATCGGTTTGTGAATGTGCCAGGTATTCCTTGTGCGAAACGGCGGCGACGATTGCATCGGCCTCAGGCAGGTTGTCCCACTCGACCAGCGTAATGCCATACTCATGTGCCGCGTCAGGCGCAGCGGCAACCGGATCGTGTACCGAAACATCCCAGCCAAAATCCCGCAATTCAAACACCACGTCAGCGACCTTGGAATTGCGTAAGTCAGGGCAGTTTTCCTTAAAGGTTAATCCTAAAACAATTATTTTCCCTGTGTTGATAGAACAACCGGCGCGTACCAGTTGCTTGCTGGTTTGCCTGGCAATAAATGCCGCCATGCCATCATTGATACGCCGACCGGCCAAAATAACCTGTGGGTGGTAACCGATCATTTCAGCTTTATGGGTTAGGTAATAAGGATCGACACCTATGCAATGGCCACCGACCAAGCCTGGACGAAACGGCAAAAAATTCCATTTTGTGCCAGCGGCTTTTAACACTTCCAGGGTATCGATGCCGATGCGATCAAAAATAATTGCCAATTCGTTCATCAAGGCAATGTTCAAATCACGTTGGATGTTTTCGATGACTTTAGCCGCCTCGGCAACTTTAATGGAACTCGCTTTGTGGACACCGGCAGTAATCACACTGCCATATAACGCAGCAACTTTGTCGAGGGTTGCTGCGTCATCGCCGGAAACGACCTTGGTGATTTTGGTAATGGTGCGCTCCTTGTCACCAGGATTAACGCGTTCGGGCGAGTAGCCGACATGAAAATCACGCAGCCACTTTAGGCCAGATTCACGCTCTAAAATTGGAATGCACACTTCTTCGGTAGCACCGGGATACACCGTTGATTCATAAACAACGATAGTGCCGGGTTTTAAATATTTACCAACGGTAATTGAAGAAGATACCAGGGGTGAAAAATCAGGTTGATGGGCTGAATCTACCGGTGTTGGCACGGCCACAATAATAAAATCAGCTTTAGCCAATGCCGAAGGATCGGTGCCAACCTGTAAGCCAGTTGCCGCGCGTAAGTCGTCTTCAGAAACTTCGCCGGTTGGGTCATAATAATTCCGGTAATTGGCTATTTTGCTTGTCGATAAGTCATAACCGATCGTTTCATATTTTTTACCAAACTCGACCGCCAACGGCAATCCCACATAACCCAGTCCGACGACTGCAACAACACACGGTTCCACTCATGTTCTCCTTAATGTTTGATGATTTTTTTGAAAAAGTATAAAGTGCTTTTTAAGTATGCTGAATAAAGCGAGCCAGTCTGTAGTCATTTTATTATTAGGCTGGGATTGCCAAGAGGATAGACACGGTAAGGGACGCAGTATCTTGCGTCTCTACAAGCCTAAATAACGCTAAAGCCCCAGTTTTTCTTTCAGGAAGCCAATAATATTGTCAAAAGGCACTTCCACTGTGTCATTTGATGTTCTGGCCTTGTATTCAACGGTATGGCTATCAAGGCCACGATCACCGACAATGATGCAGCGTGGAATGCCGATCAGTTCCATATCAGAAAACATAAAACCGGCGCGGACTTTCCGGTCATCAAACAGCACTTCAATACCGGCAGAGAGAAGATCCTGGTACAATTGTTCAGCAGTTTCCTTCAAACGATCCGATTTGTGCATGTTCATGGGACACAGGGCAACTTGGAATGGCGCCAAGGCGGTTGGCCAGACAATGCCGCGCTCATCATGATTTTGCTCGATAGCAGCAGCAACAACACGAGAAATGCCAATGCCATAACAGCCCATAATCATAATTTGGCTTTTGCCGGCTTCATTAATAATACCCGCTTTCATGGCTTCACTGTATTTGGTGCCCAACTGGAAAATATGGCCAACTTCAATACCGCGTGCGATGGTTAATGTGCCTTGTCCATCGGGGCTGGGGTCACCGGCCACCACAGTGCGAAGGTCTTCAATTTGTACGGGTATGGGTAAATCCCGTTCCCAGTTGACATTTTGATAATGCCTGCCGTTTTGATTGGCGCCACAAACAAAGTCGGACATTAATACGACACTACGATCTGCAATGATGTTGATGTTTAAACCTATCGGGCCAATAGAGCCAGGTTTGCACTGGCAGGCGGCGATAATTTCTGCATCGCTGGCGAAAGTTAACGGGGCAGCGATGCCGGCAATTTTTTCTGCCTTGATGGCATTGAGTTCATGGTCACCGCGCAATAACAGGGCAACCAAACTGTCTTCTTCGCCTTTAACAATCAATGTCTTCAGGCATTGGCCAGGTGATACAGACAGAAACTCACTCACTTCAATGATGCTGTGTTGATTGGGCGTATCGACTAACACCAGCTCATTTTTAGGCGGTTGACGCATACCTGTTGGCATGACTGCTTCGGCTTTTTCAATATTGGCGGCGTAAGCACTTTCTGTTGAGAAGGCAATCGCGTCTTCACCGGAATCGGCCAGCACATGAAACTCATGGGAAATTGCACCGCCAATTGAGCCGGAATCTGCAACCACTGCCCGAAATTTTAAGCCGAAACGGTTAAATATCGTCGTATATGCCTGGTGCATGGCATCGTAAGTTTCCTGTAAAGAGGCCTGATCCAAATGGAAGGAATAGGCATCTTTCATGATGAACTCCCGCGAACGCATCACGCCAAAGCGGGGGCGGATTTCATCACGAAATTTGGTTTGGATTTGATAGTAGGTAATCGGTAATTGCTTGTAACTTTTGATTTCGTTACGGGCAAGATCGGTGATGATTTCTTCATGGGTAGGCCCCAAACAAAAGTCCCGGTCATGACGGTCTTTTAAACGCGCCAGTTCGGGGCCGTATTTTTCCCAGCGTCCGGTTTCCTGCCAGAGTTCAGCCGGTTGCAAAGCGGGCATTAACACTTCCAGGCTGCCGGTTTTTTCCATTTCCTCGCGGGTGATTTTTTCGACTTTACGCAATATCCGAAGGCCTAACGGTAACCAGGTGTACAAACCTGCGGCCAGTTTGCGGATAAGCCCGGCGCGAATCATCAATTGATGGCTGATTACAACGGCATCGGCGGGGATTTCTTTAACGGTATTTAGTAGGTTGTGGGAAGTGCGCATGGAATTACAGGTAAAGTGAACAAAGAGCTGCTATTTTACAGTGTTAATGGGGTTTTGGTTATCCAATTCTGTTGAAAGATTGGTTGACAGGCTTGGCGCAGTTTTTTGCAACAATAACACTCGTTAAGATTTGGTCTATAGTTGATGATGGCGAATTAGTATGTATTTAGAAAGGTCAGTTATGCAGTCTCTGTAAAATGGTCACCGAATTTATGTAAAACAAAGTGATATTGAGTGATATGGTCAATGATCCCGCCTTTGCCTGCCGTTGTTTGTAATGCGCTATGATTCCTTTCTAATTAACAAATAATAAACATCAAATAATCAGTAATTGTAAGTTGGTCAAGTGACTGTACAGAATATTTCTTTGAAAAACAGTTGGCAATTCATTCTAGCGACGCTACTGTTTTACGCGACCGGTTGGCTGGCGATGTCGGTTGCATTACCTCCCGCATATATCGGCACCATTTGGCCACCTGCCGGTATCGGCTTGGCGGCGGTATTGTTGTGGGGATACCGTGTGTTACCGGGTATTTTTCTTGTCAATGTCTTGCTGTATCTTAAAATTTTTGACCTGTCGGCCTTACTGGATTCACCACAGAAGTTAATGGCTATCTGTAGCGTCTCTGCCTGTGGCGTACTCAGGGCGTGGCTGGGCACTATTCTTGTGAGGCGCTTTGAGCAATTTCCTTATGAGCTCGTCACCCTTCGTTCCATCGGGTTATTTTTCTGGCTGGCAGGGCCGGTCACGGCTTTTGTGCCAACGGCGCTTACGGTTTTTGCACTGCATGTTTCAGGCGTAATTATGGCGCCTGATGTTTATTTCGTTTTTTTGAAAGCCTGGCTGGCCGATTGTACCGGTGTGCTTGTTTTTATACCGTTATTTTTTATTATTTTTGATCGGGATCAGCGAATCTGGCAGGATCGCATAATTACGGTAGGCTTGCCTTTGGTGTTGTGTTTTCTGGTGATAACGGCACTGTCGTTATATTTCCAGCAAAAAGGTATCCAGTATCTATTCCTGGATGGTGCGATTTTACCCGCTTGCATCAGTGTTGTGTTGTTGGCGTTAACGGGGCGTGATGAGTCGATCAAACTTGCTGTGAATGAGCGGACAGAAGAGCTCGCGCAAAGTAACCGTAAATTGAAGGCGCGTGACAGGCAGTTTAACAAGCTGGTGCAAACACAATCGGTTATTGTCTGGCGTGCCGACCCCGTATCCTTCAGATTTGTTTATGTGAGTGATGAAGCTGAAACCATTTTGGGCTATCCCATCAGTCAATGGAAGAACGAGCCTGATTTTTGGTGGCAGCATATTCATGGCGATGACAAGGACCGTGTCCAGGCCTTTTGTGCAGAAGAACGAAAGCCGCGCGATGTCGATCTGGAATACCGTATGATAACGGCTAAGGGAGATATTATTTGGTTACGCGATATTTTTACCAAAGCAGTGAGTAATGGCGTAGTCAGCGAGCTGTATGGCTTAATGATTGACATTACCAAGCAGAAACTGGCAGAAGAGGAGTTTCGGGTAGCCGCCATTACCTTCGAAAGCCAGCAAGGTATCATGATTACCGATAAAAACGGCAAAATCATCCGTGTTAATAAAGCCTTCACTGAAATTACCGGCTTTTCATCTCAACAGGTAATCGGTAAAGATCCCAAAATACTTAAATCAGGTCGACACGATCAGTCGTTCTACAAAAATTTTTGGCAACAATTGACGTCAGTTGGCAAGTTTGAAGGTGAGGTGTGGAATCGGCGTAAAAACGGCGAAATTTATCCGGAATGGCAG
>SBAV01000502.1 GCA_005239965.1 Methylobacter tundripaludum | reverse complement strand
TTTTCCAATACCAGGCTCAGGTTGGTGTTGTCTTGCCTGCCGTCAAGCGAGAGCGTAGCAGCCTTGAACAAGGGCAAGATACGGCTCAAGTTGTTGACCAGATTTTCATCAATGCCTTCATAGGCTGAAATATACAAGGTATCGGCATTGAGCGACAGCTTACCAAAGCAGGTGACCAGCTCGCGTTCAATGGCTTTCCTGTCCAGCTGGGAAAAAGGGATCAGGCACTCAAACAATTTAAAGCCTTTCTTGTCGGCCACCTGCTTAACAATGTTGTATCCTGAGGCCTGCCTACCACTTTCGGTATTTTCATAAATAATGCCTATCTGGCTAAAATTAAGGATGGCTTGGGCCAATTCCAGCAAGATCATTTTGAGGGTGTCACTGGACAGGCTTTGGGCCAGCACTTTCGTAAACAACGTAGGCTTGACGGCATGAGCGTTCGATTCCGCCCGCAAGTTTTTTTCAAAGCGCCCCAACAGATAAGGGATATGGATGGCAGGCAGTCTATGCCAGCGGCCGTTTTGCCAAACATTGAAGACATATTTTTTGCCGCGCAGGTCACCGGACGGATGATAGGCATGTAAACCGGTGGTGCCTATCCAAGCCGGCAGATAATGCAACGTGGAAGACAGCAAGGGGGGGATGGTGGAATCGGCTTTCTGGATAGCGGCAGCCAGTAACATGACAGAATCATAGCCCTGCGCGGCATCCGTGTCAGGGTCCATGCCATATCTTTGTTGGTAGCTCCGGATAAACGCCTCACCACGCGGGTTGTTTTTGCCGGGTCTAAAAACGATGGGAACAATGGTGTTTTCTGCCGCAGGGCCGGCTGTTTCTACATAGGTGGGTATATTGAGCACTTCAGTGCCCAAAATAGGTTTTTTTATGCCCATTTCCCGCAATTGCGCGACCATTTCTCCCGACGCTTCAGGGCCTGCAGCTATAAAAACGGCATCAAAGTCTTTACTGTTAAACAGTGAAATCAGCGGGCGATGGTTGCTGTCCTTTGCAAAAAAGGACGAATTCTGCACCAGCTCAATTTTGGCCTGGATAGCCGCATCCTCAAACAGGAAAGCCAGCTCCCGGTTGATGTCATCCCGCGAATACAGAATGACCACTTTCTTGTAACCCAAAATTTTGGCAACACTGGTCAGTTGTTCAGTCATGATCTTGGCGCTGGGCATCATCCGGAACACGTATTGAAAATTATGGCTGGTCAGCCCTTGCGCTGTGGAAAAAGGAGGTATGAACATTATCTGGCTGCGCTCATAGACTACCGATGCCGGTGTAGCGATGTTGCCGTCGGCATGCCCCAGGACGGCGGTGATTTTTGGGTTGTCGGCAACGCGCCGGATAGTGTGTTTTGATGCCTCAAATGAGCCGCCATCCTGCTCAATATTCACTTTTAACGACCGTCCAATTAACTTGCCCGGGCGCTGGTTGATTTCCGCAACCGCCAGCGACACCCCATTCAGGTACGTCGTGACACCGTTGATATAAATGCTGTTAGCGGGGTCTTCAAACGCAACAATCTGTATATCACCTTTGTTTTGCCGGGCGTATTCCAGACGTTTTTTTGCCATCAGTTCAAAATCCGGGCTGCTACACCCGCCCAGGTACACAGCTAACAGCAGCAAGCACCCGATACGATAAGGCCTCATGACTTGTCATCACCTGCCGGATTTAGCGTGTTCGGGGTATTTTTGGCATTATTGCCGTTTGATTTCTTGTCCGGTTTGGCTACCGGTTCGGTTTTGCCTGTTTCTTCCGGTACCGATGCCGGGGCAATCTGGTCGCTCCCCAAAATAATCGGCAAGCCGTCCTTGCCAGAGCCAATAACCACCACTTTGGCATTGGAGGAGGCCGCCAATTTTAACGTGGCTTCAATGCCTTTAAAGCGTAATACCGATTCAGTCAGGGATTCGTTGATGGAATTATGATAAGCCTTTATGCCGTCAGCCTCAATTTTCTGGCGTTCACCTTCTTTTGTGGCTGTTTGGATGCGAAATTCATAGGACTTCATGTATTCTTCCTGTTTCAGCTTGTCCTCAATGGCGGTGATCATTTCGGTGGGCAGCTTGATGCTGAGGATGATGATGTCCTCTACCTGCACGTAGTTGCGCCCCACCTCATCCAGTGCCGTCAGAATGGCATTAGTCAGTAACCCTGCTTCGTTAGTGTAAATTTGCTCAGCCGTGTAGTTGCCCAGTTCCTTACGCATGACGGATTCAATCTGGGGTAAAACAACCCGGCCCAAATAATCCGGACCGATCCGTTGGTGCAATATGCCCAACAACTCATATTCCGGGCGGTATCGCACTGCCAGTGATAAATGGACTGTTAAACCTTTGTTGGAAATGACATCAAATTCGTGCCGGGCCACTTGTTTGCGCACTTCATAAATGTACATGGTGTCCAGGGGGCTGATGATATAGAGCCCTTCTGAGTAAATAGTGTCTGTCTCTGTGCCAGAGAAACGATGATACAGCACACCGGCCTCGCCGGAATGAATACTGATAACGATCCGGTCAAAGAAAAAAACAACAATCATCGATATGACAAGCAGCACAACAATCAGTGAGGGTCGCCTCTTCCTGAGCCAGTGCTTGACTTGCCCATAGGTGCTAACGGGATTGTTTTCCAAGGCTTCCCCCTGTCTAGACACTTACGTTCTGTTGGCAGCGGAAATGCTGAT
This sequence comes from Methylobacter tundripaludum, assembly GCA_005239965.1. Lineage (GTDB taxonomy): Bacteria > Pseudomonadota > Gammaproteobacteria > Methylococcales > Methylomonadaceae > Crenothrix. The sequence goes on along the minus strand of SBAV01000502.1, from coordinate 86 downwards.
TAAATAAATACGATAACATCAGGGTTGTTGACAATGCACAAAGCTCTTGGAGAAAAACCAGTTATAAGACCAGAAAATTAATAAGA
>SBAV01000103.1 GCA_005239965.1 Methylobacter tundripaludum | reverse complement strand
GTTAGTACAGTCGCCATTTTGTCAGAAGATGGCATAAAAGCTCGGTATACCTACATGGGTTCATTGAATACAAAGTTATTTATCCTCTATTTAGACACAACCGCCCTAATGTTGCCGTAATGCCTGGCCGCCTTGTCATCCCAAGCGACTATGGACACACACCGAATAAATAAATCGAGTTGCCGCCACCGTTCGGACTGTAATGTTTCAGCACCGTTTTCAATGCCAAAACACAGTTCGCCATAAGTCACCGATGAAACACACAGGTATTTTGCGCTTTTAAATTTTTGCCGCAATTGCTCGGAATGGTTCTTTAAAACATAAATACAGATATTGGTATCGAGCATGAACATTTAAAAAAAATCCCTTTCTTAATGACTTCAACCGTACAAAAAACAAGCCTGCATAATGCTTGCCCATTTAGGCCAAATAATCCGCTAAAACCGCTTTAGCCCATTCCGGTAAAAATGGCTGCTTAACCGAAAGCTCACCGTTAATGATCACAGCGACTTGCCGAAAGGGATCATCAAAGCGTGAATTGTCCAAAACATAAACAGCGTCACACAAGGGCAACACTTGCCTGATATGCTTTAACAGCCGTGGAATACGCTGAATCACTTTTTCTTCAGGCACATTATGCCCACCCTCACTTACACGTTGAGCGACACGCGCCTGATTAAGCGACACATTGTCCAAATGAATAAATACCAACACGATTTCATAGCCCATTGTCTTCGCATGAGCGACAAAATCTACTTTTGACGGATGAGAAAATACTGTTTCAAAGCAAAAAGTACGCCCTTCCTGCAAAAATTGGCCACGCATATCAGCAGCCACCCTTGCCGCCTCATAACTATGACGCTCAGGAGCATCTGGATAAAGGGCTTGCGCGAACAAATCAGCATTAACAAACGGCAAACCTTTAGGCGCAAGTCGAGTACGATAAAACGTACTTTTGCCAGCGCCATTGCCACCTGCAAGCAACCAAAGCTGTTTTTTTCTGCTCACGGCTTAGCTTCAAGCATCACAGTAAACTCACCCTGCTCAAACCGACCTATCGTACATTCACCATTTCGCCCGATTCGTTCCAAAAAACCTGGATGTGACCGCGAAGCCTGATACCTTACCGTACTGCCCGTAACCGATTGAGACAAAACATCCCGTGCGCGGTCATTTTCCAGTGCCAGAAATACCGATTCAGCGCTGACCGATTCGCCCAACACCGGCTCAATCTTAATAGCAGCCAGCCCCATTGAAACCGACAACAAATCGTCAGGATTTATAAACTTCGCCGCATTGCGGCCTATTTCCGTCCAATACTCAATCTGCTCAGTGGCGCTGCGGTGATTTCTCTTTCCCGCCACTATTGCAGCCTGCATAATATTGTCTTGCAAACGTATAGGTGATGATGCTTTAGCCATGAAATGCCCCTTACCTGAATAGAGATGCAAATTGTAGCAGATTGCTACGGTTTGCAAAATATTCCCCTAGCGCCTCCTACAAAATACCCCTCAAAACTCCGGCACAGTAGTAAGCGAACTCAAGCCATAACTGCTGAATGTACCGCAAACCGCTTCCGTAACAAGCGTTTTTTTAACCCACAAGCAAAACGTGTGATCGCTACTCAAACTTTTCAGGCGGATAAACGGTGTTGTAATCACCTTATGAGGTAGGTTGCCATAGTGCTGCAACGCGGTATCAAAATCCTCGTTATGGCGACTGGCATAACGCCTAGCCAAACGTTCTTTGTTGGTTTTGGGCTGTTCGCGTTGATAAATGGCGTATCCCAATAACTTTTCCGGCACCGAGCGAATACTGGTGCAATGTACGTAATCACTCAGCCGAGAAAGCCATTGACTGGCGTTGAACCGGCTAAGTGTTGCTTCATCCTTAGCGAATAGCCGCAATTTACCACCCAATACGCTATACTTCTCCCCTGCCACATACTCAGGAAATGAGATACCAATCGGTACGCGGCCTTGGTCATCTTGCCTTTCAATTAGGCCGAGGTGGATTTGCTGGTAGACTTTTGACCAGAGGAAATTAATATTAACTTCGGGATTGGGCAGTAAAGTGATTTCACAATAAAAGCCCATGACCTATTCCTTGCCACTTTGTCCAAACACACCGCCGCGTACCAAAACAGCCATGACATAATCCTCTTGCGATCTATCGGCTAAAGATTCGCCCAACGCAAAGCGGTCGAAGAGGGTGTAAAAATCGACTTTATCTTTTGGAGTGCGGTAAGCTTTACCCAAATTGGTTACTGATCCATACGGTTCAATAGCAATCGGGCCAATTTGAGCTTCCTCAAAACCAGGATACCAAGTATCAATTGTCCGCAAGGCGTTACCAATTTTTTGCGAGTGCATGGCGGCAACATCATTCACATGATAGAGAATCTTACTTTTGTCACCCTTGCCTTTGTCCAACACCAATTCTTCGCTGGGATAGACTTCTTGCGCCTTGCCCACCAATGCATACGCATCAACACTAATCAACAAATACGGCAACTTGCCACTCAGTGCATCGGCAATTTTATTTGCCAATATTGATAGGTTTGGATGGGTGGCATCGAAATCACGCAGCGAAAATTGTTTAGCATCAAAAATTAATGGTTGACCATCACCGGTATTGACCACCACTTCAATTTTTTCTGCACCCACACGATTACGCCATAAATAACGGCCATTGGCGATATTGATCGCATAACGCTTTGCCAATTCGGCAAACCCCGTTTGTTCAATATAGGCTTGTGCCACCTGAGGATAAGACGCATTAAATAAAGGGCCATTGCTGGCAGATGGTTTTTCAACGCCGCCCAACACTTTAAGGGTAAATGATAAATGCAGCGTATCTTGGTTTTCACCTAATGCACAGGCATCGACTTTTTGCAGATTAGGCTTTTCCACTTCAGCGTTTAATTTTAAAGGATCATTTTGGATAGCCGGTTTTAAACGGTTGGAAATAGTGCCGCGTACCGATTTTTCAATCAATTTTAACGGGCTGGATTTTGGCCATTCATTACCTGTTTTCCAAGTTGTGCCATATAAATAGCCATCCGAGGACACTAGTTTTTTCTCGAAAGCCAATACAGTTGCGTCATTTTTTACAGCCATGTTTTATTCTCCAAGCGTGTTTGAGGTTGAAAGGGTTTGGCAAAGGTACAAATTTTGTTCAGGTTCGACACGGTATTGCCAGAGCATATCGTCTAAGTTTTTAATACGGTATGGCATAATAAACTCGCCCAACGTCACCACGCTTTCGGCAAAGCGGTGCGGTGTTTCGGTGTCGCGTTGGTTTTTAGCAATGCCAAGGTCTGAAATACCCTGAAAGCCAGTAGCAATGGGTACTAACCAGCCAGGCATTTTACGGGTAATTGCCCATGTCACATTACCATCATCATCTTGGTTGGCACGGTGCATGACCTTTAAATGATCAAGCAAGGCATCCAGTGCATCCTTACCTTCTTGCTGCATGGCTTCAATCATCAAGTCGCGCCGCTCAATCAGCACATGGCCGAGCATGAGTTTTGCCAACGCTTTTTTGATGTCCTGGTCGTTATCTTCATCAACCGCCAGAGTTTCAACGGATTTGACAGATAACACATCACCGCCGGCAAATTTCATGCGTTGTAATTGGGAATTAATCAAGCTATAAAATTGATCTTCGTCATTGTTATTAAGTCCTTCTAATTCAATCAATAACGATACTTCCAAATGACAACGGGCTTCTTCAATAAACGCAGGGCGACTACCATCTTTATCTAGCGGATTAGCAGTACCCACAATGGAATGCACAAAATCACCTATGCCTTTATAGGTTTGTAAATCAAACTGATGGCAACTCACCGCAACGCTGGTGAGTTGTACATCAATCAATCCCTGTTGGTGTAAATGCCGTTGTAAAGCATGAACCGCACCCAGCCAAGCTGTCATGGCAGGAAATCCAATAGTATAGGGACTGCTCATAGCATTGGCGTTGTGGATTTTGATATGCGGCAGCAATAAAAATCGTCTCATTTGAAAAACTCCTGATCGCTGCTGACAGCTTGTTGCACCATGCCGCGTACCTCGCGCAATTCATGGTCGCTTAATTTGGTGAAGGTATCTTTAAACAGGTATTCGTAACTATCGAGTATCCAGCGCGCAAAGTCACTAACCACACTTTTTAACCATTCATCTTCATTTTCTCGTTTGTCAAAATGGACATCATCTAACCAGATACGCTGGGCTAAGGGTAACGATTGATAGTGTTCCGTATTAGACCAACCCACACCGTGAGTTCTAACTCTAAATGCACGTTGCAACACTTGGTCGATGATGTATTTAAGGCTGTTGCTGATACCTTCTCGAACATGCACGTTATTTACACCGCTTCGGATCAGCTTGTCCAGTGACTGGAATGTGTCTCTAAACGGCCTGATGCGTAAGCTGTTCCTGAAAAAATTATGGGTCGGCAGGCGAATGTCACGTTGCTTCATGCTGGGCGGGGTACTGGCCAGCAAATAGGCGCGTCCAGCATTCTGGCTGTTTAACACGCTGACATTCTGTGGCTGGGTGCCACCAAAAGCGGTGACGGTCAAATCAAATACATCATCGTATCCCGCCGCGTGGTGTTCGTTCTTTTTACGGCATTCTTTGGCTTGCTTGGTTTCCTCGGAAAAACGAATGCTGTCGATACGGGTTTTAACTTGGGTGAGCAAACCCGAAGGGGTTAGCAACGAAAGTAAGTGATAATCGTCGCCAACTGAAAAATAAACCTGTTTGACCAAATGGTCTGTTTTGCTTGAACCATCCAACTGCTTAATGCTAATTAAACCCTCTTTCATGCTTTCATAACTGGCTGTGGGCAGGGTAAATAATGGCTTGATAGCAGCGCTGTCTTCTTCCAGATGTGTTAAAACAGTTTTGCCGTCGTCCATCAACAAACTTAAAAATTTATACACATCCATTGCTGCTGCATTGCCAAAGACATCCAATTCATAATCGACATTACCACTACGCAGATAACCATCATTCGCTGGCTGGCTTTTAACAATAACCGAAGATGTTTTGGCGCTGGGGTGGCTAAATTTGCTGGGATGGCTGACCATGGTGAGTTGAGTAGCCCGTCTTGCGGCATCCGGCAACCAATTGGCCAGGGCAAATTTTTCGTTGGCTTCTTGCTGAAGCTGGGATTGTTCATCTTCAGATAAAGACGGTTTTAGCTTGGCTTTGAGCCACGCCGCTTTTCGATCCGCGAAAAAATCAGAGATGTTTCGATTCATATTTTTTAGCCTCCTAAAATGTGTTGACTGAGGATTATTTTATTACTAAAAAATATAAAGTCAACCGTAATATATGTATAAATTATTTATTTCCATATATAAGGTTAAAACCACCGGCTTCCAGCCGGTTAGCTTTAGCAGTTCTAATTTTAAAAAATTAACCGCTAAGCCAATATGTATTATCGATGCTTTTAGCACGGCGAGCAAAGCGGGTAGACTTCCAGTCCTCTGCGAGCCGCGCAAACCCACCTACTGAAGTAGGTGGTTGTTTAGTTGCAAATTTGCTTATGCTTAAGTGTTTAGCTAAAATTTAGTTGACATCGCACAGATGGCTTAGCAAGTAATGTATGTATTTTGTATTCCACTGCCGCACAGGCAGCTTTGATTGAAACATCTAGCGGTTACGCGGGAACAAGCCAAACTGGTCTGAATAAAAAAAGCCTTGGTCTTTGTTTTCAGGAAAAGTCACTTCTCCATAGCGCTTAGATTTCTTGTTTATGACTTGCTCTTCTTGGCTCTCCTCGGTATCACTATCGAGAAGCCTACGAAGAGCAGTCTCATAATCTCTTTCCAGCCATAACCTTGATTTCACTTCGTCTGTTAAAGGCGACATGATCTTGATGTTTTGTCTCTCTGCAAACGGAATAAACTCACCGCGTTCCGTTTTTTCACAAAGCGCGGCCTCACCGTCCTGCCAGACTAGATACAGCGTTATATCAGGACTGCTTTCGCGGAAGCGGTTTAGCTGTTGCGGCACAGCGGTTAGCCACCAGCATTCTGTCAACCATGCTTGCAAACCTTGTGGACCTTTAGCTTGATATTGGGTTAGGCTGTTATTCATGGCTTGATGCTCAAGGTCTGCCAGTTGCTTGCTTGGGGCGCAGGGTTTCGGGTTGTTGTATGCGCGGAATGGCATTAATCGCAGTATTGATTGCCGCCTCATCAACCAACTGACATAAATCAGGTGTAGCCAATCTTAAAGTATTCACCTCATAACCGGGACGGCAATAAGCTGGTCTGCCATCTTGGCGCAAGGCTTTCAGGTTATATTGCATAATAGCAATATTGGGCTGATCTATCCCAGTTTGCCGATGTCGGCGCACCCGTCCGGCAAGTTGGATAATCGAACGGTAGGAAGATGGCTCAATAACCGCCCAATCAAAATCATGATCTCGGCCTACTTCTTCCACAGGCGTTGCCACCAAAATAAACAGCACATGGTGGGCAGTGGTTGAATTTAAATGCGCCCGAATAATCGGATTGTCAAAGGCTTGCGGCATGGTGCCGGATTTTTCTTTGCGTTTTAGCACCGCATCCAAATGCTGTTCTTGTTCATGGCGCAATAGCAACACTTGGCGGCTGTGGTAAGCCATAATTTTGGGTGAATAGGCTTCATCCCAATCGGTTTGCAGCAAAAACTGGGTTAAGTCTATGCACGGTGGGATATTAGCCATGCGAACAACCCCAAATGACACCTGTTTGCCGGTTTTTTCGTCAACCGTGTAGTGTTGCTGGTGTAGGTCGATTGCCGTCTGTTTGATTTTTTCAAAATACTGCTGTTGTAACGACTCTTGGTCATTTTTAGCGGCTAATAGATCATCGCAACGCACGATATAGGCTTTGCGTTTAACAGGTTGCTTTTGCAAATTACTAACGCGCTTGGTAATGAATTTTTGATGAAATCCTTGGTAGGTTTGGCAACGACTGATTGAATCGCCTTTATCCAACAATTGAATATCAGTGCCAAATTCATCTACCCACGCACACGCCACCTGTGTATGGGGTTCTTGAAAATGACTATGCAATGTCCAACCTGCTTGATAGGCATTAAAAAAGCCTTCGGCTAAGGCCGGTGGAATGGTTGCTGACGAAATCATCACCTTACGCCCCAACATGCCGGCCAAGTGAATCAATCGGCCTATGGCTATTAAATCTTTGCCATCAAAATCATCCACTTCATCAATCACCAAGTCCGAAGACAGCAAACGCAAACAAGGCAAAATGTATTTACCGCCACGCGTGGTTTCAGTGGCGGCAATGATGTGGTCGATAGTGCAGGCCAAAACGGGCTTGTACAAAAACGCTTTGTTTTTCTCAGCCAGTTTTGGGTTGTATTTCGGAATGATGGCATCCAGAAATTCAGCCGTTGGCGAGCTGTCATAATCTAAATCTTCTTCCAGCAGCGTTTCTAACGATTCTGAGCCAGAGTCCTCAAAAGAGGGTTGTTCATCCAATTTTGGTTTGGCTTTAAACCGCTTGCGATTACCCACAATCCAAACCAGTTCACTACGACTTCTCGACCGTATCCAATGACAAGACACGGCGGTATTTTTGGTGGCGGTTTTGCGCAGCAGGGTTTTAACGGCAACCAAACCATCTTCGGTAATAATGGTTTGCCAAGTGTTATCACCAATGCGGTTGGCAAAAGCATCCAACACACGGCGGGTGCGGTTTAGTGCTTTCTTTTGGCACTGGCTGACGAAAGTGACCATCATAATTGTTGCCTATATAACGTTTTATGAGTGAGTTTAACTGTTTAACATACATATAAAAATATGTATAATGATAATCATGAAATTGATTTGTGACCCGATCAAAAACCAAAAAAACATTGAAAGTCGTGGCTTGCCATTGCTGGCTGCTGAAGCCATGATCAATGATGCCATGCTGGTTATCGAAGATACCCGTAACAGCTATCCTGAACGGCGATTCATCGGTTACAACACCATTGACGACAGATTGATGGTGGTCGTTTTTTGTCATCCTGCGGATAATGTGATCCGTATTATTTCTTTGAGGAAAGCCAATGCGCACGAACAAAAAAAGTTTAACACCATCATCCAAAATTGATTGGTCAGTGATCGATGTCGCACCGCTTGCCGATACGCCGGACGACGATAGTCCTGAGTTAGATACGGCACAATTTTCTAAACTTAAACCGCTGCACGAGGTACTACCCGATCTAGATTTGGGCAAAAAACGGATTACCATCATGTTAGATACCGCAGTTATCAATGCCTACAAAGCTAAAGCAGGCGGTCGTGGTTATCAAACGCTGATCAACGAAACTTTGCGCCGAGGTTTGCTGGCGGATAGTGTTAAGGAGGCGCTGAGGGAAGTGTTGCGGGAAGAAAAAGCATCTTAATTCTCCTCTGCTAAAACCCAAGGTTTTTTTCTGGCACTGACTGACAAAGGTGACCATCATGGTTGCTGACCGAAAAAATTTTTGAATTGTTTGAAAAGTTCCAGCATAGTGATTTCCAGTTAATTTCGAGTAAAAAATGTTGGTATAGCTTTACCTCAGCGATAGTTAATTTTTATAGTTGTACTTACAAATAAGATCTTTTATCTAATTTTGTGGGTACAATTATGAGCCTTAACCATGAGGTGAATTATGCCCAGTGAAAATACTAAACACGATGTCCTGCGCATTCGCATGGATAGCGTAACCTTGCAATTACTCGAGCGTGCCCAGCAGTATGTCGGCCTAGATAAAAGCAAATTTATCCGCCAGAGCATTCGGGAAAAGGCCGATGCCGTGATTGCGCAACATGAACAAACGACCCGTTTTAGCGCTGAGGATTGGCAACGTTTTTTCGCTTTATTAGATAACCCGCCGGAGCCTACCGAGCGCATGAAAAAGGCTGCCCAGCTATACCAGGACATTGTGTCTACGCATGATCTTTGAGTTATTAAATGCCGATAAACATGACCGTACATCGTTTGATTGTGGCATCCCCACCTTAAATCGTTATCTACAAAATTATGCTAATCAGGATCAGAAACGCGGTTTAGCCAAAACCTAATCCACGCGCTTATCATGAATTACCATTTTTACTGCTAGGTCGTTTAGCAGTTGACAAGCGCTATCAAGGCCGTGGTTATGGCGATGCTTTGATTTTCCACGCCTTTAAAACGACCGCTGTGATTGCTGATAAAATTGGTATTTTGGGCATGATCGTCGATGCCAAAGACGAAAATGCCGTTCATTTCTATGAAAAGTTCGGTTTTATGCCGTTATCCGCCATTCCTAATCGTTTGGTATTGCCGTTTTCAGTTATCAAACGTTTGATTGGGGATTGATCACTGATTTTTCTTGCAAAGCCGCCTGCTTCACCTGCTCAAACATAAAATCCAACGCCTTGTGTTCAGTAAATTTCTGCAAAATCTGTTGGCGGAACTCCTGCTCGGTCATTTTTTCTTTGGCGCACACAAACGCCCAAGGCAGCACAATGGCATCTTTAATCAGGTCGGCAATATCAAACACCAATGCCCCGCGCCGTGTTTTGCCGTGCATGACCGCAAAGCCATGTGGTATGCCCAGCACCCATAAGGTAGAAGCCGCCAAGCCATAAGCCAGGTAATTGCCATGGTTTAAAAAGCCGTTGGCAATGTCGGCACCTTGGTGGTCGCGGGTAAATTCACCGTGTTGG
>SBAV01000434.1 GCA_005239965.1 Methylobacter tundripaludum | reverse complement strand
GTCTTGCCATTGGTGCCATGTTTGTGCGGAGCTTGACCGTGTACCTGGTACGTCAAGGCACATTGGATGAATATGTATTCTTGGAACACGGCGCCCATTATGCTATCGGCGTGTTGGCGGGCTTAATGCTAATCAGCATGAGTTATCATATTCCTGAAGTCGTTACCGGCTTGACCGGTGCGTTATTGATTGGCTTGTCGATGCTTTCATCCATCCGTTATAGAAACGCAGCCGAATAGTTTTTTACGGTTGGATAATTTGCCGCTAAATAGGGCTGAGGGTTGCTCTATTAGCGGCGGTTTAGTGACAATGTTGAGGTGGCACGTATCAAACGTCGATTTTCACATCAGCAATATTGAAAAATTATTGTGCTGAGAACAGTACTTCCAGCTTATTTGTCCCCTGAAGAGGTACCTGGCCTTGTTGAATGGGGAATTCAGCTGTGCCGCCTGTCAGAAGGGAGCGAGGTTTAATCTCACGAGCAAGAAGTGCGAGATCGGCTTTGGTAATCGGGGTATGTGGCACATTACATTTTCCAATCCTTTGCAAAAGGGCATTGCCAAATACGTGAAAAGGACTTGCCCATCCACTGTCGCGCCATTCAACCCAATGCCCAGCCCCAATAGTTGTAGATTTGCCTGTGGTTACAATGTCAAAAGAGATTCCGTCATTTCCTACGCCATTGGCATAATTGCCCAACAGTTTAACTTCATCACCTTCCTGCTGGTAATATCCATTCCAGTTTGGATATGAAGTGGAATACCATTTTCCTTTAATGTGAGTTTGACCGGCTGCGGGGAGAGTATACGGTGTAAAGCATATACGCTGAGTGGCCCATTGGTTGTGATTCACTGAGTCATCATCATGAAAGGTGATCGTCCACAAATTCCCATTGTCATAGACATTGGGATCATGTCTTGGATAAGCATGAGATAAATTGGTGGCTACCAATAATGAAATTGCAGCAAATAATTTATTTTTAATCATTTCGAATGTTCCTAAATTAAAGTTCAAAAAACTGTGATAAGCCTCGTGATTTGGAATTAGGTATTAATGAATAATTTAACGCCGAAGCTGTGATAAATAACCCCCCTAAACCCTGCATTTTTAGACTAGCTTGGCTGGTAATCGTTCAGTCCCTTTTTTCAAAGGTGGAGGTGAATGCCAGGGCAATTACGCTATGCTTAAAAACATAATTAAATCAAATACCTAGATATTGAGAGTATTTTTTATTTACAAGGCAACATATTGATTTTCTGATAAATAAAAAAGTCAAACGCAATCGCCCTGGTGAATGCTTACAAAACGCTAATCCTTATGTTAATTTGTTACAATAAATTGACTTAGTGCAGGGTAGTCATAGACAATGGCTAGTTTGATCGCAAGTAATGTTTTTTTCTCCCTGTATGGGCAATCGCATTTCCTGTCAAAATACCTTGATTTCAGTTTCTAACCTATCGTTTTCGCGCGGCGACAAAAAAATATTTGACGATATTTCTTTGGAGTTTGAACGCGGCAAAATTACCGCCATTATGGGGCCGAGCGGCACGGGCAAGACCACCTTGTTAAAATTGATGGGCGGACAACTATTGCCAAATCAGGGTTCTATTATTGTCGATGGCCAAAATGTACACCGGTTGCGCCGCTCCGAACTGTATAACTTACGTAAGCGCATGGGTATGTTGTTTCAAAGCGGTGCATTGTTAACGGATATGTCGGTCTATGATAATGTCGCTTTCCCACTGCGGGAACACACCAAGCTTCCTGAGTCCATGATTCGAACTCTGGTATTGATGAAACTGGAAGCAGTAGGCTTAAGGGGCGCTTACAGCTTGATGCCAAACGAGCTTTCCGGCGGCATGGCCAGGCGGGTTGCTTTGGCGAGGGCGATTGTCCTTGATCCTATGATGATTATGTATGATGAGCCGTTTACAGGCCAAGACCCTATTTCCATGGGCGTGTTGGTGCATCTGATAAAGGCATTAAATAAAACCCTGGGGCTTACCAGCATTATCGTTTCCCACGATGTGCATGAAACGTCAGCTATTGCGGATTATATTTACGTGCTTTCAGGCGGCAAAGTGGTCGGACAGGGCACACCTGAAGCTATCAGGCAATCCGATTCAGAATGGGTGCAACAATTTATGACCGGGGCTGCTGATGGCCCCGTGCATTTTCACTATCCGGCTAAAGACTATATGGATGATTTATTGTCGACAGGGAAGCGTTATTAATGGCTCGCTATCAACATGATTGAATTGTTAGCGCATTTAGGTAAAAACACGCGGTCCAGTTTCAGTAAATTGGGGCGAGGGACTTTTTTTCTTTTGCAGTGCCTTGCCGGTATCATCAGCGTGTTGCCACGCCCTCGACTGTTGCTCAATCAAATGTATTCGGTTGGCGTATTATCCTTCCTGATTATCAGCATTTCTGGCTTGTTTGTCGGCATGGTACTGGGTTTGCAGGGCTTTTATATCCTGTCCGATTTCGGCGCTGAAACAACATTAGGAGTTATGGTGGCAACGTCTCTGGTCAGGGAGCTTGGGCCGGTAGTTTCCGCCTTGCTGTTTGCAGGGCGGGCAGGCTCTGCATTAACTGCGGAAATTGGCTTGATGAAAGCAACCGAGCAACTTTCCGGTATGGAGATGATGGCGGTTGATCCGATTAAACGCATAATCTCACCCCGCTTTCTTGCAGGTTTCCTATCCATGCCCTTACTGGCAACGCTATTTAGCGCCATCGGCATTATCGGCGGACAAATTGTCGGTTCTGGCTTATTGGGTGTGGACGAGGGCGCTTATTGGGCGCAAATGCAGGCCAAGCTGGATTTTTATGATGATATTATCAATGGCGTAATCAAAAGTGTTGTGTTTGGTTTTGTTACCAGTTGGATAGCCTTGTTTGAAGGTCATGACGCTGTCCCAACCTCTGAAGGGATCAGCCGCGCGACCACACGCACTGTCGTCAATTCTGCTTTTAGTATATTGGGTCTTGATTTTATTTTGACCGCACTCATGTTTGGAGATGATTAACATGCAGCACACTTCTACACAGGACACGTTAGTCGGACTGTTTGTTGCCGCCGGTATTACGGCGTTGTTTTTTCTGGCGTTGCAAGTGAGCAATTTAAGCGCGTTGACGGAAAAGGACAGTTACACCATTACTGCGCGTTTTGAAAACTCAGGCGGATTAAAAGTAAAATCACCGGTTTCGGCAGCAGGTGTTAAAATAGGCCAAGTTAGTGCTATCAGCCTTGACCCTAAGACTTACGAAGCCGTCGTTAAAATGAGCATTTATTCACAGTACAACAATATTCCCAGTGACACCACAGCCAGTGTGTTTACCGCCGGATTATTGGGCGAGCAGTATGTCAGTCTTGAGCCCGGCGGTTCTGAAGAGTTTTTGAAGAATAATGGCGCTATTGAAATCACGCAATCGGCCATTATTCTCGAAAAAGCCATTGGCCAATTTTTATTTAAATCCGCAGAAGAAAAAAAGTGAGTCCACTGACCATTACCCACCAGGGAGCAGGCTATTTTGTTGTTGAGGGTGATTTAACGTTTTCGACAATCAGTGCGCAACTGGCAAAATTATTCACGTTTTTAACGTCATCAAAACACATTACCATTGACCTTGCCAAGGTTTCTTCCACAGATAGTGC
>SBAV01000130.1 GCA_005239965.1 Methylobacter tundripaludum | reverse complement strand
CTACCTACCAGCCCTGCAATCGCATTAAACGGCGAGGTGATGATTTTGGTCAGCACATTAAGCAAGGCATCGCCTAAAATGCCAGTGATGCTGAACTTAGGATCTTCCAGGCTGCCGGTGAGCGGAACATCGATTTTTATTTTACCGTCTGAATCTTTCAGTAACGTTATAGCCAGTTCCAACGGCAATGATACGGCGTTGGGGTTTTCAACTTTTTCACCCAGTTCCAACTGGTCGATCAAGATACTGTTCGAGGCAGTGAGCTGCTTTTTTTCGACGGTGTATTTAAGCCCCAGTGTCAACTTGCCTTTTTCCACCTTGTAACCGGCAAATTGCACCATATAGGGTGATACCAATGGCATGGGCATACCTTCAAAATTCATGTCGACATCGAAATCACCCAAGTAAGGGCTGACGGTACCCTTGATTTTTACCGGTGACAATTCAAACGTGTTACCTTCCAGTGCCACTTTGATTTTAGAATTTTGTTCGGAAGAAATGCCGCTAGCGCCACCGTTAAGCCCTTTTATGGGCGCAGAAAACGGCAGAATCAATGAGAGATCTGAAAAATCAGAAGAGCCGTCAATGATTTTAAGCGTGTTTAACTTAAAGTAAGGTCTCTTACTGACGGTCGATGTTGGTTTGGTTGATACGGATTTAGCCTTGGCCGGAACGGTTTTGTTATCGGCAATGAGTATATCTTTAACATTGACGGTTTTATCTTTTCGAATAGTGACGCGGGCATAAGGCTGTTTGATAAGTAAGCTGTCCGCCGTATAACGGTTACTTAGTACATCCGCATCAATCCCGATAAGGCTGAGTTTTTGCCATTTTACAAAATCTTTGTTCACAATCTGGTCACGGGTCACCAGATCGGCAATAGTGGTGTTGCCCTTGAATTTAATATCCGTATTGGCCGATTTCTTGGCGACGTTAATTTTGCCATCGACGTTCAGGTTGCCATCAATAATATCCAGGCGGGCAAACTTATCGATATAGGGCTGAAATTTTTCCAGGGCAATTTTGTTGACAGTAACGGCCAGTTGGGTGGAAAAGGGCTCCAATACCGTGTTGCCGGCAATCTTGATCAAGCCGGATTTGTTGATCCCCACGCTCAATTGCAGCGGCAATGCTGCGCCGGTTTTGGTGGTGAAGTTATTTAATTGCAAATCAATAGGCCTTGCCGTTATCGTGGCCGGCTTTGCCAACGTCCGGTCTTCAAAGTCCAGGCCAAAATTGTTTAAAGCCAGCTTGTTGACTTTGATTTTCCACGGTGTGTCTTTTGTTTTTTTGCTGGCAATCACTGGCTTTGAATCGCGGCGCGACGATTTGGGCGACGGTTTAGGAGCGGTGAACAAGGTTTGATAATTGATGGTTTTATCGGCATTTAACCAGGCTTTAAAGTCGGCATTTTTGCCACTGACCGATTCCAGTTCCATTTCCTTGGTTTTGAGATTAAACCCTAGGCCATTGAAACCAAAGGTACCGATTTTGGCCAGGGTGGTCTTGTGGTCAGTTTCATCCAGTTGCAGTTTTTGCAGGTCAAACTTGCCTTTGCTGGTGACAAAATTAAGGATGTCATCTTTGTTGTCGGTTTTATAGGCGGTTTCCAGCGCCATTTCTGGGATTTTTAGCAGGATAGGCGCTCTATCCATGCCGGAAAGCTGGATGTTTTTACTGGTGATTTTTGCTTTGTTGGCGGCAAGTTGCCAAATTTTATCGGCAAGATTGAACTGTATATCCGTTTCGTGGCTGAGGCTGGGTATTTTTACCAGCATTTTGTTTTGGCCACTGTCCTTAAAATCAATATTGCTGATATCCAGCTTGGCTTTATTGGCTGTTACTTGCAAGCTTTTGTCATTTTGGCTGAATTTAAGGTCGGTTTCGTGGCTAATAACGGGAATTTCAATAGTCCTGTTATTGTCGCCGTTTTGTTTAAAGATCAGATCGCGCACTTCCAGGTTGGTTTTATCGGTGCTGATGTTCAAGTCTTTGTCGGTTTTCTTGAGCTTAATGTCGCTCTTGTGAGTCAGCGCGGGAATTTTGATAATTTCTTTATCGGTAGCGCCCTGGTGTTCAAGATACAGCTCACGCACATCCAGTTTATCTTTGCTGGTGGTCACTTGTAACATGTTATCGGCAAAGCTGACAGCAATATTGGCTTCGTGGCTAATGTCCAGCGTCTTGAGCAGTAACGGTTCTTTACTTTTTTGCTCAAACTGAAAGTCCTGAATGGCTATTTTGAGTTTATCCGCATTAAGCGAGAAATGATTTTTCGTCTGGTCAATCGTGTAATCGGCTGTTAACGTAAAGTTAGGTACGTGTATGACAACGGGGTTCGGTTGTTTATTAGAAAATTGCACATCAACGAGATCAAGCCTGCTTTTGCTGAGCTTAAGTTTCAGGCTGTCCTTAATATAGTCCAGTTCGTAATCGGTGCTAAATAGCTCATGGCCTTGGAGATCAATTGCCGGTTTGTTAGGTGACGCTAATGCCAACAGAGTTGGCAATTTTATGTTGTCGAGCTTGATATGCCCGTGCGAAGTAATGGGGTTGACGCCAATTTTGCCCTTCCAATCCAGTTTGCCGCCGGACATTAAGGCCAAGGTTATGCCCAGCTTGGATTGCTGATCGGCATTCGTAGTGAAGTTGTCAATTTCAAGATTGATGGGAGTAACCTTTTCCTGGACTGATTTATCCAGATGATGGTCTTCCCAAAATAGCTTGCCATCGATAATGGCTATTTTGCTGATGTTGACCGGAAAGAGCTTGCTGTCTTTTTTTTTCTTTTCCGGTTTGCTCTTGGAGATGTCGGCAAAATTGAAGTCGTCGTTTTTTAGCCGGGCGACATGCACAAACGGTTTGGTCAAGGTGACTTCTTCAATCGCCAATGCCTTCAGTTTGATGGCTTGCCAAACGTTAATTTTGGTGGCAAAGCTGTCGAAGCTAACAAAAGGCTGGCCGTTTTTTTCCTGCATGTTGAAGCTTTGCAGGCGGCAGCGCAGATTAAAGGGATTAAAGGCAATGTTGGCAATCGATGCTTTTCGGCCGGTTTGCTGGTGAATAATGTCCGGCAGTTTTGCGGTGAGAATCTTGGGCAGTACGACAAACCCCAGTAATCCATAAAGCGCAATCAGCGCAATGATGACTGAGAAAATCTTGATGATTTTAGATGCAATGCTTGGAATTTTCATACTACCCCGCTTCACCTTCGTCATTTAAATAAAAAAGGCAGCCTCCCGTGGTGAGAAGCCGCCTTTTTGCACGCTATCCCTGTGTAGTCGGTATTATAAATCGAGATAACCTGTTTCTTCGTGCAGTACCGTATCAAGGCCTTGCACTTCTTCATCCGGGGTAACACGCAAACCGATGAATTTATCCAAGCACTTTAAGATAAAGTAACTAAACATTGCACTCCAGGCAATGGTAACAACAATCGCCAACGCTTGCACACCCACCTGATGAGCAATGGTCACGCCTTCGGCCAATCCTATGCCACCTAAACTGCCGGCAGCAAATACGCCGGTCAATAAAGAGCCGGTTATCCCGCCGATTCCGTGTACAGGAAAGACATCCAGCGAATCATCGATGATCAATTTGCGTTTGACAATTTGCGTGGCGTAAAAACACACGATGCCTGCGGTAACGCCTATTACCAATGCACCGATTGGCCCTACGAAGCCTGATGCCGGTGTAATCGTGCCCAATCCTGCGACCATGCCGGTTACAATGCCCAATACACTAGGCTTGCCATAACGTAGCCATTCGATGAACATCCACGTCAAAGCGCCTGAAGCGGCACCTATGTGCGTGGCCAGCATTGCCATACCGGCGCGGCCATCCGAGGTTAAAGCACTACCAGCATTAAAGCCAAACCACCCCACCCATAACATACCGGCACCTGTAACAACCATCGTCATATTATGCGGTGGCATTGCTGTGGTTGGAAAGCCTCTTCTTTTACCTATCACCAATGCCGAGACCAAAGCGGCAACACCGGCATTAATATGGATAACAATACCACCGGCAAAATCCATTGCACCCAAATCAGACAACCAGCCGCCACCCCATATCCAATGGCAAACCGGCACATACACAATCATTAGCCATAAACCGCTGAACCACAGCATGGCCGAAAATTTCATGCGTTCGGCAAATGCGCCAATAATCAATGCGGGGGTGATAATGGCAAAAGTCATTTGGAACATAAAGTACAGGCTTTCAGGAATGTCGCCGGTCAACGCGCCGGTTGTTATGCCGGGCAAAAACACTTTCGATGCACCGCCAATAAATTTTTGCAAAGCGCCGCCATTTGCAAAAATAAAGCTGTAACCGCCCGCCAGCCAAAGAATGGACACCAGACAGGTGATCGCAAAACACTGCATCAGCACGGACAAGACGTTTTTACTACGCACCAAGCCCGCATAAAACAGCGATAAGCCCGGAATAGTCATAAACAACACTAAGGTTGTTGAAGTTAAAATCCAGGCGGTATTGGCCTGGTTTAATTCAGCGGCCAGTGCAAATTCCGGCAGCAGCAGCAAGCTCAAAAAAAGCTTAAAATTTATCTTAGACATGATTATTATAGTTATTATGTGTTGGTGTTAAATGGCATCCTCGCCCGTTTCACCGGTTCTGATACGAACAATCTGTTCCAAGTTTGTTACGAATATTTTACCATCACCAATTTTTCCTGTGCTGGCGGCATTAACGATAGCTTCAATAGCCTTATCGACCATGTGGTCGGCAAGCGCAATTTCCAGCTTAACTTTGGGCAAAAAATCTACGACATACTCCGCCCCCCGATACAGCTCGGTATGCCCTTTTTGTCTGCCAAAGCCTTTAACTTCGGTTGCCGTTACACCGGCAATGCCAATCTCAGATAATGCTTCACGCACATCATCCATTTTGAATGGTTTGATGATAGCCGTGATTATCTTCATAGTTTATCTCCCAGTTTATGATCTAAATGCTTGGCGGCAAGTTTGCAATAATACACCGCATTAATCAACAGGAAATTGGCAGTGTCAAAATATCTAACAGTGCGTTACTTCTTATTTTGTGCGATTTCTTCAGAAACATTGTTTTCGCGAGTGCATTTGGATGCATGCCAAAGGGCTTGTTGCTGGACGTAGTGCGGCAGTTGGCCTGTTTGTGGGGTTGTGTAAAAAAATATGACATCCATGCCATAAATACTTCAAGCTGCTTTGACTGGATGTTATAAACTGCATATCAATAGGCTAAATTCGAGTGTTTGTCATTGAATTCATTTATACATTCTATGTTTATTGAATTTAATTACTGATGTTACGCAGAACCCTGAAAAAAGTTACCATT
>SBAV01000511.1 GCA_005239965.1 Methylobacter tundripaludum | reverse complement strand
TTGCAGATCAAAAAGTCTGTGTATAAATCTAATTTTTCTTTTTCCATTGGGAAATAATACACATTTTTTAGTGGCGGGTGCGTAACATCAGTTAAGTAAATCACGCTCATCAAAAGCGGCTTTTAAACGCTGGAACTGCTGTAATTCGGCGGTAGAGAACTGCACGCACATTTGGTTGAGTTTTTCGATGCCAACGCCATGTTCGCCGGTAATCGTACCGCCGACCTCGACGCACAGCTCTAAGATTTGTCCGCCCAGGTATTCGGCTTTTTCGTAGTCGCCAGGAATACGGGCATCGTACAGAATCAGCGGGTGCAAGTTGCCATCGCCGGCATGGAACACATTAACCACGGCAAGGCTTACCGTGCTGGCAAGGATGTTAATTTGGGTCAGTACCTGGGCAAGATATTTGCGGGGGATGGTGCCGTCCATGCAATAGTAATTCGCGGCAATGCGACCGACGGCTGGAAACGCGGCTTTTCGGCCTGCCCAAAAACGTTTGCGTTCGCCTGCATCGCGTGCAGCGCGGATTTCAACGGCACCGTTTGCTGCCAAAAGAGCGTGGGCTTTAATGATGTCCGTTGCGACTTGTTCGGACAGGCCATCCAGCTCACACAACAAAATGGCTGCCGCTTCGGTTGGATAATTGGCGTGTACAAATGCATCGGTTACCCGAATCGCGGCGTTGTCCATGAGCTCCAAACCTGCGGGAATGAGGCCGCCAGCAATAATCGCTGCAACTGCGTTACCCGCTTGGACAATGCTGTCGAAAGCAGCCAGTAACACTTGCGTACAGGGCGGCAGTGGCAAAAGCCGTAACGTGGCTTCTACGACGATGCCCAATAAACCTTCCGAGCCGACGCTAACGGCCAATAAATCAAAACCGGGCGCATCCAAGCCACCACCGCCTAATGTCAACAGTTCGCCGGTCATGGTGACCAGTTTTACCTGCAAGACATTATGCACGGTTAGGCCGTATTTTAGGCAATGCACGCCGCCGGAATTCTGGGCGATATTGCCGCCTATGGTACAAGCAATCTGTGAGGATGGGTCGGGCGCATAATACAGCCCGTAAGCTTTGGTTGCTTCTGAAATAGCCAGATTGCGCACCCCGGATTGGACCCTTGCTGTGCGGTTATCGGCATCAATCGCAAGGATCTTGTTCATTTTGCTTAAGCCCAAGACAACACCGTCAGCAACCGGTAATGAGCCGCCGGTTAACCCCGTGCCCGCACCGCGAGGCACTACAGGTATTTGTTGGCTGTGGCACAGTTTGAGCAGAGCCTGGACTTGTTCAACAGTTTCCGGCAAAACCACCAGTTGCGGCAAAGCTTTTAGCGCCACCAAGGCATCGCATTCATAAACCCGCAGCATTTCAGGATCGGCAATGACATTTTGGTTGCCAATGAGGGCCGTGCATTGGTTGATGAAATCTGCATTCAGGGGGGATGTCATGACTGATTACTGTAAAATTCTAATTTTTCCGGCAGCTATAAAGACTCCGGATTGTGGGAGGATGTTCTGGGCTTAACTGGCATACTATGGTTCCAGATGGATGATTCGCCCGCGTGGGGTGAAAAGAGCGTGTCTACCCAACTGGTTTCGTGAGGAAATTGCAGTAAGCGGACGAATCATAAGAAAGGTATTATTGGGCTGAATTGGTAGTTGGCGGTCTGCTGGGGCCTTTACCTTGTTCGCCACAGGCTGCCAAAGCGGCAACAGCGAAAATAACTAATAACAATTGGCTGACGGTTTTCATGGTTTTTTTCCTCTTATGCGAGTGAAATTTTGCGTCTCTCCATTATTTAAAAACTGAAAAAGACTTTTTAGCCCTTTATTAGGGCTAAAGCCATTGTGGCATGATTACCTGCCAATGTCTTGTTATGAATTAATAATCCCTTTCAGAATTTAGACATCAAAAAAGCGCAGAATATCGGTTTGCTATCAAATAAAGCTTGGATTTGCTTTTTGTCACATAACTTTCATCTGCATAGATTAGAATCCTGCAATCTTAGCTTAGGGAATTCAACTTTAAAAAAACTTGACGCAAGGATATTGCATCAGTAACGCATAATTCAATATCGGGATAACATGAATAACACATCTTATCGAACTATCTGGATTTCCGATTTGCATCTCGGTTCTACCCAATGCCAGGCTGACGTTTTACTGGATTTTCTAAAATACAACGACAGCGAAAAACTGTATCTGGTGGGGGATATTATCGACTTTTGGGCGCTTTCCAAAAAAATGTATTGGCCGCGTGACCATAATACCATTATCCAAAAAGTGCTGCGCAAGGCAAGGCATGGCACCCAGATTATTTACATACCCGGCAACCATGATGAGAATGTCAGGGAGTACGACAACCACATCTTTGGCGACATCACCGTTAAAAAATCCGATGTGCATACCACTGCGGCCGGGAAGTGTTTCCTGGTTGTCCATGGTGATGAATACGATACCATTGCCCGCTATCATCAATGGATCGCCAAGTTGGGCAGTGAAAGTTACGATGTTTTGCTTGAGATCAACCGTTTTTTAAAGTTGATACGCCGTTTGCTCGGTGTTCAGTCCCAATTTTCTCTGGCCGCTTTTGTCAAATACAAAGTCAAAAATATCGTCCAGTTTATTTCCGATTATGAGGAAAACATTGTCAATACGCTTAGGAATGAGGGTTTGGACGGTGTTATCTGCGGACATATTCATCATGCCGAAATCAAGGACATCGGCGGTTTTTTATACGTCAATACCGGTGATTTTGTGGAAAGCTGTACCGCCATTGTCGAGTACAATGATGGTTCATTGAAGTTGGTTAAATGGCTTAAAGTTGAACCCGCAACAAGCTATGAGCCTTTGGAAGCCAATCTGCACCAGCAGTAAGCATTGTTTTGGCACTTTTTAACATTTCGTTCGGTTACCTAATTTTATGAATCGCGGTTTTTACACTATTCTTGCTGCCCAGTTTTTTTCAGCATTGGCAGATAATGCGCTGTTGTTTGCAGCAATTGAGCTACTCAAAGACCGTGCTGCGCCTGCCTGGCAAATACCTGTATTGCAACAATTTTTTGTGCTTTCGTTTATTGTGTTGGCGCCTTTTGTCGGGCCTTACGCTGATTCATTGCCGAAAGGCAAGGTCATGCTTATCAGCAACAGCATCAAGATTGTCGGGTGTTTGGCCTTGTTTTTGGGTGTACATCCATTGCTGGCTTATGGCTTTGTTGGCACAGGTTCCGCATTGTACTCTCCAGCCAAATATGGCATTTTGACAGAATACCTTCCGGCTAATCGACTGGTTTGGGCAAATGGCTGGATGGAAGGCCTAACCGTTGCGGCCATCATTTTTGGCGCTGTCATTGGCGGGTTATTGATTGGCCATCATTTTGAAGGGTTTGTTGTCCAACATTTCAGTGGGCCTGGGTGGAATGCTGGCATTGATACCGCACCCGAGTTTGCGATTCTTGTTGTTCTGGTCATATATCTGATAGCTGCGCTGTTCAATTTATTTATTCCTAAATTACCTATTGAACATGAATTGCCAAATAAAAACCTGGCATTTCTGTGGACTGATTTCTGGCAAAATTTTAAGCTGTTATGGTGCGATCCTTTAGGGCAGGTTTCTTTGGCGGTCACCTCCTTGTTTTGGGGGGCGGGAACTACCTTGCGTTTTATTATCCTCATTTGGGCGGCTTCTTCATTTAATTTCAATCTGCAAGAAGCCACGCAATTAACGGCGGTTGTCGCTATTGGGCTTGCAATCGGTTCTGTTGTTGCGGCTAGGCTGGTACCCTTGGAGCATGCCGTAAAAGTATTGCCGCTGGGTATAGCGATGGGGGTGGTGGTTGTCATGATGGCGTGGATTACCGAGTGGCAATTGGCCATCCTCATGTTAATACTGATCGGCAGCCTGGCAGGCAGTTTTTTAATCCCCATGAACGCTATGCTACAGTACAGGGGCCATTTGCTGATGGGCTCAGGCCATTCCATTGCGCTACAGAATTTTAACGAAAATGCCAGTATCCTGTTGATGTTGGGCGCTTATGCCCTAATGATTGAGGCTGAGTTGTCGATAACGACCATCGTGGTTGTGTTTGGGCTTTTCATATCGTTTACAATGGCGGGGCTAAACCATAAACACGGCCATGACCAGGATGAGGGAGCCCTCTGATAAATCCTCTCCTGAATCGCTTGCGCCAAGTACTTACAATACCGGAAATTCACATGCCTAAACCAGTCACGCCCTTGCTTGCCGCCGATACCATTATCGAGCTGATCGACTATCCCGGTCGCCCTATTGTGCTGATTGAACGGGCGAATCCACCTTATGGCTGGGCGATTCCAGGCGGATTTGTCGATGTCGGTGAAAGGATTGAATCTGCTGCTGTGCGGGAAGCGCAAGAAGAAGTCGGACTGGAGGTTAAGTTGATGGCTTTACTGGGAATTTATTCCGATCCTGGCCGCGACACCCGTGGCCATACAGTGACTGCGGTTTATGTTGTTGAAGCGGCGGGTACACCTGTGGCAGCCGATGATGCCAAAAATTGCCGGATTTTTAGCCTGGATCAGCTTCCCGAATCTTTGGCATTCGATCATGCCCAAGTTCTTGCCGACTACAAAATTTTCCGGGAAACTGGCCAAGTAACGCCGTTAACCGGAAATTCTATTGCCAGCTAAGGTAAGCATGCGTTTTCGCTGATGAAAAAGCGGGTTTTGATTATGTCGGTGGGCGCGGGAAGTGGCCACATTAAAGCAGCGGAAGCCTTGGAGCGCTCTTTTGCCGCTGATGACCGTGTCACCGAGGTTGTCAACAAGGATGCGTTGCAATACACCAATAAGCTGTTTCGGGATTTTTATTCCAAGTTTTACGAATCGCTAGTGCGGTCAGCGCCCAATTTTCTCGGCTGGTGGTATAAAACCAGCGATGAGCCCTGGAGCACTGATACCATGCGCATCATGCTTGATCGCCTGAACACCAAACCTTTGGTGGGCTTTATTCAGGACTTCGATCCGCACATTGTCGTTTGCACTCACTTCATGCCCGCCGGGATTATTTCGCACCTGATTGCAACCCGGCAAATCAAGGCGCGGCTGTCCATTGTGGTAACTGATTTCGATGTTCATGCCATGTGGTTGTCGCGTTCATTCCATCGCTATTTTGTTGCCATTGACGAAACGCGGGCACATCTTGAAATGTTGGGTATCCCTAGGGAAAGAATCACTGTTTCAGGCATACCGATTAACCCGGTTTTTCAACAGCCAATCAATCGCAGGGAAACCCGGCTTAGTTTGCAGCTGAACCCGGATAAACCCGTGTTATTGCTGTCGGCTGGGGCTTTGGGCATGGAGTCTACAGAATTTATGGTGGAACGGCTGCTCAACTTGAACAGCGATGCCCAGACGGTCGTTGTCTGTGGGCGTAATGACGAACTGAAGCAGCGAATAGATAAGTTAGTGGATAAACGTTGCGCACATTTCAAGGTACTGGGTTACAGCGACCAGATGCACACCCTGATGAAAATGGCCGATATTTTCATTGGCAAGCCGGGCGGCATGACGGCTTCCGAAGCCATCGCTTGCGGGTTGCCCATGTGCGTGGTTTCGCCTATTCCCGGCCAGGAAGAAAGAAACAGCGACCACTTGTTGGAAGAAGGCATCGCCGTCAAGTGTAACGACCTGACAACACTTCCTTTCAAGCTGGAACAATTACTGCACGATCCGGCCAGGCTTGCCAGCATGAAAGCCAATGCCTTGCGTTTTGCCAAACCTCGCGCTTCGGCAACCATTGTTGACACCCTGCTTGAGG
>SBAV01000008.1 GCA_005239965.1 Methylobacter tundripaludum | reverse complement strand
TAAGAAACCCTTAATATCCCAATCAGCCTGTCGGTTTGCTTATCAATTTCACCCCGTCAACAATTAGCAAGCAGTCCATCGCTTCAAAACAAACCGTAATTAAGTTATTTATTTATTAAATATCAACTGGTTAAAAATTAAAATAAAAATTGGCATGGTTGGTGCTTATATTAAGCAACAGCCCAATAAACTAAAACGGAGATTTAGCCATGAACATAAAAACTTTCTTAATCTGAGCCTTTGTCCATCCGTCTACTGGGCATTGGTAGCAAATCGCAGTTGGCAAAAGCTTAAGCAATACCGTAAAGGGTAAGCCATTACACTTACCTCAACCCACATAACATGGAGATAAATTGATGCGCAGCACACACCGATCAACCCCCATAGTTGATCGGTTTTTTTAGGGTTGGCAAATTCATGTAATATCTGTAGCCTTTGCCACAACCCTATAAACCCCGATGCCATGTTAATCCAATCGACATTCAAACCCCTATGGTGGTTACGCAACGCCCATTTACAAACCATTTACCCCGCATTGTTACGGAAAGCACCCAAACTTACGACAAGAAGGGAACGCCTCACCACACCCGACCAGGATTTTATCGACATCGATTGGTACGGTGAAGGCCAGCAACCATTAATTATTTTATTACATGGCTTAACTGGCAGCGCCCGATCTGGTTATATCATTGGCTTGCAACATATACTGTTACAGCACGGCTTTCGCACTGTGGTGTTAAATTTTCGCGGTTGCAGTGGCAAATCCAATCGAACAGCACGCTGCTACCATTCAGGCGAAACAGAAGACCTGCATTTCCTCTATCAAACACTCCGTGAACGCGAACCTGATATACCCATCGCAGCCGTAGGCTTTTCATTAGGCGGTAATGTCCTGTTAAAATGGCTGGGCGAACAAACCGGCAAATCCACACTTTTTGCTGCGGTCGCGGTTTCTGTTCCGTTAGTGCTAGGCTTATGTGCAACCAAACTCGATAACGGCTTCTCTAAATTTTACCGCGCCAACTTGCTGCGTGAATTAAAAAACTACATTCGCATAAAACGGCAACATCTGGAATGCATAGGCCAATCTGACGAAGCCAATAAAATCAAACAACTCGGTGATTTGTCTGATATTGCATCATTCTGGCAATATGACGATCGCGTAGTTGCCGCATTACACGGCTTTAAAAATGTACATGACTATTACCAGCGTTCCAGCTCACGCCAATTCCTCAAATCCATCACCCTGCCGACGTTAATCATACAAGCGATTGATGATCCTTTTATGACCAAAGACGTTTTGCCCGGTATGGATGAATTATCAGCCAGTGTTGATTTGGAAATCACAAAAGGCGGGGGGCATGTGGGCTTTATTTCCGGCAATAATCTTTTTAAACCTGTTTATTGGCTGGAGCAACGTATTCCGGCATTTTTGAAGCAGGCGTTTGAAAAACAAAGCACCCACTCAAGCTGGAACAATCATAGGGTTTAACTGTTCGTTCCTGATTTGTCGAAAGAGGAGAATTAAATCGATCAGGGATAGGCAGGCTGCCACGAACGTTTCTAATTTTAAAAGGCCCGCGTTAAGTTGAAAGCTACGGGTCAAAATTATTTCTTCGCCCTTTGCAATCTGGCGGCTTTTGGATCCAGCATAAGTGGGCGATAAATTTCTACTCTATCGCCTTCTTTTAAGATTTGGTTTAGGTCACATACATTGCCAAAAACACCAATTTTAGTGCGGCTTAAATCAATTTCAGGAAACTGGTTCAGTAAATCCGAAGTGTGTACGGCTTGTTCGGCGCTGCTGCCTAAAGGCAGGGTTAACGTAACAAGGGATTGCTTATCCGGCTTGGCGTAGGCCACTTCTACCGTAATCATCTGGTTTGGTACATCGCCAGCGTCAGTAACCATAGACTTCTTTGGCGCGTTGGGTAAAGGCGCTGACCATGGTGTTACAGATTTGGTTAAACACCGTGCCGAACGCGATGTTGGCGAGCTTGCCGGACATTTCAAATTCCAGGTTGAGGGAAATTTTGCTGGCATTCTCACGTAACGGCAAGAAACTCCAGTAGCCTTCCAAATGCGAAAAAGGGCCATCGAGCAGGGAAACGGTTATTTTTCCGCTTTTATCCAGTTTGTTTCGGGTGGAAAAAGTTTTTTTGAAACCGCCCTTGGAAATGTGCAGTTCTGCTTCGACAACATCTTCGCCGCGTTTAAGAATGCGGCTCCCGCTGCACCAAGGCAAGAATTTTGGATAGGCCTCGATGTCGTTGACCAGATCAAACATTTGCCGGGCGGAAAATTTAACCAGGGCGCTTTTTTGTACAACCGTCATGGTTAAAGCACTCCAGCAACATGCAGGAAAACCAGAAACACGGCACAGGGTGAAACGTAGCGTATGACAACGTGCCACAGTGTGTAGCTTTGTGCGTTGGGCATGGCCAACTCTTTTTCACTGTGCTGTTGCAGCATAATCCAGCCAGCAAATACCGCAATACAGAAACCACCGGCAGGCAGCATCAGGTTAGCTGTTATGTAATCAATCAGTTCGAAAAGAGTTTGATTGAAAATTTTGAAACCCGACCAAACGTTAAAGGAAAATACCGTCACTAAACCCACTACCCAAGCCACCAAACCAGACTGGATACAGGCTTGTTGTCGGGTTAAGCCTTTGTGTTCAATTAACCAGGCCACAGCCGGTTCAATTAATGAAATAGACGACGTTAACGCGGCAAATACCAAGGCGATAAAAAATAAGGTGCCAAACAACCAGCCGCCGGTCATATTGCCGAACGCAATCGGCAATGTTTGAAAGATAAGTCCAGGGCCTGAATCAGGGTGTAATTGGTGCGTGAAGACAATCGGGAAAATAATTATGCCCGCCAATAACGCAACAATGGTATCAGCACCGGCGATAATGAAGGTCGCTTTGGCAATGGATACATCCTTGGGTAAGTAAGCGCCGTACACCATAACCGCGCCCATGCCCAGGCTGAGAGTAAAAAAAGCCTGCCCCATGGCTACCAATATGGAATTGCCGGTCAGTTTGCTAAAGTCGGGGTTGAACAAAAACCGGAGACCTTGAAAATAGCCGCTGGTGCTCATCGCATAGCCAACTAATAAGATCAGTAATACGAATAAAGCCGGCATTAAAAAGCGTACTGATTTTTCCAGTCCTCCGGTGATGCCCCGCGCGACAATCAGCATGGTGGCCAACATAAATAGACTATGCCAGAAAATCAATTGCAGGGGACTGGCGATAAAATTGTCGAACAGCACTTTTATTTCAGTAGGACTGGCACCGGAGAAACTGCCGGTGAAGTTCTTTAACACGTAAGCAGACGCCCATCCGGCAATCACACTGTAGTAGGAGAGTATCAGAAAACCGGCAATAACACCCATCCAGCCCAAATAATGCCAACGCTTATCTGCACTGGCTTCTTCAGTTAACGTAATCATGGTGTCGATAGGGTTTTGTCGGCTGCGTCGTCCTAGCATCACTTCAGCCATCATAATCGGTATGCCAATGACTAACACACATGCCAGGTAAACAATCACAAAAGCCCCGCCGCCATTTTCCCCGGCAATGTATGGGAATTTCCAGATATTGCCCAAGCCGACGGCAGAACCTGTAGCTGCGAGAATAAAGCCAAAATCTGATGACCATTCACCCTGTATTGATTTTTTTGTGTCCATTATTGCGAGCCTATTAAAAACTAACTTTACGGTTAATATCGAGTAAAATAACAAAATTATTCCTTTACGTCAGTTTAAAAATATTAAACAAACACTATGGCTGATAAAAAGTCCAAGAAAAACACCAAACAACAAAACGCAACCATTGCGGTTAACCGGCAGGCCACGCATGAATATTTTATTGAAGAGCGTTTTGAAGCAGGGCTGGTGTTGGAGGGCTGGGAAGTCAAAAGCCTGCGTGATGGCCGCGTGCAGCTCAAAGAAAGCTATGTTGTCATCAAGCGCGGGGAGGCCTGGTTGTCGGGGGCGCATATTTCACCGTTGCTGTCAGCATCTACCCATATCAAACCCGAAGCCGTCCGCATGAAAAAGCTTTTGTTGAATCGCCATGAACTCAACAAGTTGATCGGTGCTGTTGAACGTAAAGGCTACACGTTGATACCCTTGTCCATGTATTGGAAACACGGTAGAGCCAAATTGGAAGTAGGACTGGCTAAGGGTAAGCAGTTACATGATAAACGCACTGCTTCAAAAGACCGTGATTGGCAACGCGAAAAAGAACGAATCATGAAACATGCCTGATGGAAGTCAGCCAATGTGTTTTCAGACATGTTTATTTGTAGAAGGCAATAGGTAATACTACTTATTGTCTGAGTGGCCTGTTTGATCTAGCCTATTGTCAGTATTTACTGACTGCTGGATCTTTTAAAACAATGAACACTCAACTTAACCTTTTAGCTGCGGAAAACAGCCTGTTGATCGTTATCGATCAGCAGCCCAAGTTGTCTGCGGTAATGCCAAAAGCTGAGTATAGACCAGTACTCACAAATATCGGTAGCTTGGTTGAAGCGGCAGGGATATTGAATATCCCTGTTTTTCTGAGCGAATTATGCCCCAGGATATTGGGTGAAACCGACAAAAGGATTACCAAAAAATTGCTCGGTACCCGGCAGATTTTCAGCAAAACCAGTTTTTCCTGTTTTGCGGCGGATGGTTTTTATATGGCCTTAAGGCGCAGTGGACGGCGACAAGTTATTTTGGCCGGTCAGGAAGCGCATTTAAGTGTGTTACAGACGGCTTTGGAATTGTTCCATATCGGTTATGATGTTTATGTCGTTGAAGATGCGATTTGTTCACGAAAAACACGCCATAATCTTAATGCAATAGAGCGTTTGCAAAGGCATGACATCAACGTTATCAATTATGAATCGGTGCTGTTTGAATGGATCAGGGATTCATCGCACCCTGATTTCAGGCGGATATCGACCTTGCTTAGGCAGTAAGGCTAACGCCACGATGACTTTTTAGTCTGATTAACTGATGTTACGCAGAACCCTGAAAAAAGTTACCATTAAGCC
>SBAV01000022.1 GCA_005239965.1 Methylobacter tundripaludum | reverse complement strand
TTTTCAATTACCTTCGCTATCTTTTAGACGGCCAATAAATAAGCTGTCCTGCAACGGACAAATTTTGACTGTCTGTCGCCAGAAATCATCTGGTCTTGTCTTGATAATGATTCAATTTCCTTAATCAGCATCAAATTCATAGTTCAGTTTTATTCTTTGCGATGTACCGACCTGCGTTTCAACATTAAAGGTATCTGTCAGTTTACGTTTCAGTACCAGCACGGCCTGTTTATTAAACAAGCCAACTTTGGTGCCCATATAGAAATCCGGTGTCAGATATTGACCTACGGCAACCAGTGTATCTTGCAGCGTTTTTCCTTCTTTGACTTCAAATTCGTCTACGCCCAGTTTGTCGGTAAGCCAGGATACCTGACTTGCACCGTAAGATAAGGCAGCACTGGCAACCATGTTGCCTTCCGATTTACTCACCTCGCTTAATGGTTTGCCCGTCACTAAATAGGCCAGCACTTCTGATTCCGGCAAGGCGGGCTCTGAAGACAGCCGCGTTTGGGGGGCTTCGAATGGGCCGCTTAAATTGAGAATTGCGGTAACCTTTTCGTTTTTTGAAACGCGTATAGCTTCCACGTCCAGCCAAGGCTTGTCGATCGGGCCGTTAAAGAGGAATTGTCCTTTACGCACAGTCAGATCCTGGCCATAACTTTTATAACGCGCCTTGTCCATGTCGACATTACCGTACATAGTCATTTTTTCTCCAGTCTTGATAATCTTCAATCTGCCGGACAGGTTGGTTTCCAGCCCTTGTCCAGAAAAATGGACCTGTTTGCCGAGTTCAACGTCTATAGCCGCATCAATATTGGTGGCTACTGCTGCACTGGGCTTAGGTTTTTCTTCACCAAGAATCACTTCGTCGCTACTGACTTTTACGGCATTTTCAGGGAGTTGCTGAAGCTTCAGGGTGGCTTTTGGAATATTTAATTGTCCGGTTACTTTCCCATGCGATTTGGCAAACACCAATCTTAATTCCGGTGAAACGGCAATTTGTGCTTCCGGTAATTTGGCGACTTCAAAATCCGTTCCGCTTAGCAGTAATTCGGTGGTCCCTGATAAATTTGCCAAACCTTCGAGTTTAATAGAACCTTGCCCTGATTTTGCTGAGCCGCTCAGCTGAATCGGTACGGTATGGCCGGTAGGTGCAGCAAGCGCCTGGATTTTAATTTCGCGAAATCTAACTCCCAGCTCAGTCAGGTCAACAGATCCTCCGGTGAAATGGATTGCTCCCTTAACAATCGGTTTGTCGGCGGTGCCTGTTAACGCCATATCCGCTTTAAGATTGCCTTTAATGTTCGATAACTGCGGAACAAAAGGATTTAACGGTGCAAATTCAAGCACTGAAGCCGTCACTTGACCGGACATCGATCGAGCTTCATCCGTATTCAGTTGCAGCTGGCCGCGTACAAAATCTTGAGCGGCCAGCGCCAAATTAAGATCGGCTGAAATAATATTCCCGTTAATGCTACCTGACAGATACGATGCGCCCAATGGAATTTCTGTGCTTGCTTCCCTGGTCTTTAAAGCAATGCTCGTGTTAGCGGGCACCTCGACCCGATAATGCCCGGCAAGTAAACCAGCTTGCCGTTGTAAGTCTGCATTGATATTAATCATGCCTTTTAGCCGAAACTGTTCCGGGGCATCGGCTTTATGCAATGAAACGGGTAACGCAGAGCCTTGCAGTTGCATGCGGTTGTTGCCTCCACCTGATGCGACTGCTTGAAGATTAATAGAACGCAGACCAAATCCCTTGTCAGCCATTTCAATAGCCCCTTGTTTAAGATCTACCGTTCCGCTAATAACGGGCTTTTTTGTGGTGCCTTGCAATGTCAGGTCTGCTTTCAGATTGCCATTGATATCCGATAATTGAGGAACAAATGGCTTAACGACTGCAAAGTTAAGCACCGATGCCGTTATCTGCCCGGACAGGGCTTGAGTTTTGCCGGTATCCAGTTGCAACTGGCCACGCAAGTAATCCTGATCCGCCAGCGCCAGATCAAAATCGGCTGAAACCATAGTGCCTTTTAGCTTGCCCGATAGCGACGATGAACCCAATGCAAACTCGGTTGATCCTTGTTGCGTTGGCAACCGAATCTTTGCATTAGCGGGTATAATAGCCAGCCGATAATTGCCGTTCAGCAAGCCATTTTGCCGATGCAGGTCTGCATTGGCATTGATAATGCCTTTTAATTTCATTTGTTTGTGCAAGTAAGCCTGCATCAGGCTCATAGGTATGGCTGTGGCTTTCGCTTGAAACTGAAAGTCACTGTTAGCAAGATAACGTCCTTGCGTACAAAGAGCGGCGCTTTGTTGAATTAAACAGGCTTCCGCCAAAGTCACGTCCACCCCGGCGGTTTTTTTTGCCACCTGGACAACCAGATTGTTCTTAAGCTGCCATCGGCCGGAATCCTGGGGTTTTAAATCCAGCTTGGAAAAATCCCCCCGCCACACATCGCCTTTCAGGCCGCCTTGCAGGGCAGTTGATACATCACCATAGGAAGAGCTGATGTCGGCTTTAAAGTTATGTTGCTCAAGCGTACCCAAACCATCGATCAGCAGTTTTGAGATTTGTGTTGTACCGGTTTTGATGCCGTTTGCAGCCAGTTGGATTTTGGAGGTTTTTTTTGCATCGGCATGATAGTCGATATCGAGGGCTAATTGCTCGGTACGGTATTCAGCAAAATACAGCCGCTTACCCTTAGCCTGAAATTGTATCGACGGATTTTTCAACGCGCCTTGCAAATGCCCATCACCTTTCAAACTACCGCCCAAATTTGGCCATAAGGATTCCAAGGCAGGCGCGTCGATAACAATATCAAGGGCAGAGTGTTCCTGTCCCAGGGCACCGTTAACTGCCATATTATTAGCACCTGAAACAACCCGCAAAGCATCGACTTTTAGCAGATCGCCAGCCAAAGCCAGCTTGCCGTTTGTGCTAACCGGATAGCCACGCAACTTGCCTGCAAGCTTATTAATCTCGGCGTCCAGTTGCAACATTTTTCCAGCCAGTTTACCTTTAAGGTGAGCGTTAAAAGTCAGGCTGCCGGGAAGCTCGGATAACAGGATGGCGGGATTAAAGTTTTGCCCTGTTGCAGTGAGATTAAAAACGGTAGTATCTTTCCAGGAGACATCACCGCCGAGCTGGAATGCCCCTGCCGTTGATTTGAGTTCCAACTGTCTAATGGACAGCGCATCGGTACTACCTCTACCTTGAAACGCCAAATGGGCTTTTGGCAAATATGGCTGCGTTAATTGCGCATTTAGCATGAGTTGATAATCACTGAGCAAACCGGCCAGCTCAAGTGATCCTTGTTCACTGCTGATCTGCGATTTGGTACCGTTGAGCGGCCAATTCAATTTTTGCCAATCGCCGCGCAAGGTTATGCGTGGCGCATCCTGCAAATTATCCAGACTGCCTTTCAAGGTTAAGTTGAAGGGTGACGCTACCTGATTCTCGAAAGACAGTTGCTGGCTATCGCCATTGACAGTGGTCGTCGCTTGCCATAGGCCATAGTTTTCTATTGTGCCCCCCCCAATCTGCTGTCAAATTAAACGGAAAACCCTTTCCCAAAACCAGTTGTCCTTTTGCTGTCGCTTTCATTTGTCTGGCATTAACGGCCAGCGAGACAATATTAAGCCGGCCATTTTCAGTAAAGGCTGACAAATGCAGTTTTTCCAGTTGTTGTGATTGGGAGCCTTTCTGAAAATTCATATCCGTCAATAGCAGATTTTCAATCACGATCTGTACTGGCAATCGTAACTCGGCATTAAGGTCGAATTTATTTTCTTCTTCCTTTGGTGTTGACTCTGTCACGCTGACGTTTACTTCATTGAAGGTAATATCAACAATTTTTAAAGTGCCTGAAAACAGCTTGGCAGGTTGCCAGGCAAACACCAGCTTTTTAACGGCAACCGTTTCCGTATCGCTTTTATAGTGCAGGTCAGAGAGCACAATACGTTCAAGCAACCGGCCTTCAATGGTTTTAACCGAAGTCTGTGCCGATAAACTTGAAAAAATTCTTTGAGGTCATTTAGCATTTCACCTTTAGCACTCTCAGTCGGAAGATAACCATCCT
>SBAV01000320.1 GCA_005239965.1 Methylobacter tundripaludum | reverse complement strand
GTGTTAAAGAAGATCGGGGCGATCTTGCCGCCAATACACACGCCGCCTTCGTGTTTGTTAGGAATATAGGGAATGTCGTTGCCCATAAACCAAAGCACCGAATTAGTAGCTGATTTACGTGACGACCCTGTGCCGACAACATCACCCACATAAGCAACCGGAAAGCCTTTTTGTTTGAGTTCGTTGATTTGCTGCTCGGCGTTGGTTATGCCTTCGCGCGGCATTTTCAGCATGGCTTTGGCATGTAGGGGAATATCAGGGCGCGACCAGGCATCCGGTGCCGGCGATAAGTCATCGGTATTGGTTTCGCCAGTGACTTTAAACACTGTGACCGTCAATTTTTGGGGCATTTCTGGCTTATCGGTGAACCATTCTGCATCCGCCCAGGATTGGATGACCTGTTTGGCGTAAGCGTTACCCGCTTCGGCTTTTTCCTGAACATCGTGGAAAGCATCAAAGATCAGCAAAGTATGGGACAGGGCTTTCGCGGCGATGGGTGCCATCTCTGTGTTATCCAAAAGATCGATTAGCGGTGCGATGTTGTAGCCGCCGAGCATGGTTCCCAGTAATTCGGTGGCTCTTGCCGTAGATAAAATGGGTGAGCGGGTTTCACCTTTAGCGATTGCCGCCAAAAATCCAGCTTTAACATAAGCCGCTTCATCAACACCGGCTGGAATACGGTTGGTCAGCAAGTCTAGGATAAAATCCTCTTCACCGGCGGGTGGCTGCTTGATTAATTCAACTAAAGCCGCTGTTTGTTCGGCATCGAGCGGCTTAGGTACAATGCCTTCGGCGGCGCGTTCGGCTACGTGTTTACGGTAGGTTTCTAGCATAAGTTTCCTTGGGGGATTATCTAAAATAATTTATGAAAAAGGAATTGTAGGACGGCTAATCAAACATCATTAAATACGATTTAAGCTCATTCAAAGATTTATGCGAAAAATCCCATATATCTTTCTGTAAACTGGCTTCTGGATTGCATTTTTTAGCAGCTTGCTTTTGTTCTTGCCTATCACAGCAATCGTAACGCTGATAGATATTTATCCAAAATTTATCAAAATATTTATTACTGATTGTTTGCTGGTGTGACCCAATACACATTTTCCAAGCTTCCAAACAATCCGCGTAAGGAGATGGTTTTGATTTGATAGTTTTTAACAGGGTTTCTAATTCACCTGAACCATTAACATTTAAAATATGACAGGATATTTTTACTTGTAACGACTTACTTTCATACCAAGTGTTTACAGCCAATATGTCAAGCTCAAAATCTATAGTTTTTACCGCTTCGTTAATAAGCGCAACTCTTGCTTCAATGCCTTTATCATCAGCATCTAAGAGGATGCCAATTTTATTTAAACCTCTTTTTCTAATACTACGGACAATTGACTGAAACTTGGCTTCAAGGCTTTTTTTCGATAATCCATCTAAACATTCATATTCAGATATATTGCAAATAGGTGCGTCAATATCGAAATCAAGAGTCGTTATTTCTTGCTTAAGTCGCTCAATAAATAACTTATCATTAATACTTTCTACAATCAGTACATTGTTACTCACCACGAACCCTGCCTTCGTGTGTTAGTTCATAACGCAATTGGTCTTTATCTAGTGCTGAAGCCGTAATAAGATCATTCTTTAAGTTTCTATAAAATTCGAAATATTGTGCTGAACAGTTTTCAATCTCAAACTGCACATCATTAAATGCGCTGATACATTCTTTGGAATGAGAGGTAATGAATAGTTGACAATTAGCGTCTAAACTAGCTTGGAACACTATTTCCCAAAGTTTCTTATAATTTGTGTAGTGTATACCGTTTTCTATTTCATCAATTAACAATACACCATCTTTGTTAGCCCATATTGCACATAAAATAGCAATGTAACGATTAACACCTTCACCTAAAGAAGATAAAAGTACGAGTTGTTCATTATTTTTTAGCTTTAATTTTAAAATGACGCGACGTTCTGTAGCAATTTGCTTTAATTCAGAAATATTATTATCGAATGAAGATAATGAAGAATTTAAAAAACCCTCTCTACCTAGATTAATTAATGCACCGTATGAAATAGCAATATCTTTTTCGTCAGATTTTGAAGAGGAAATATATATTCTATAATTTCTAGTTTCCATATCATTAAGAAGTGCAGGCCTTGTTAATAACCTTCGCAAAGGCATATCTTTCTGATCGTTATTAACAGAGGTTGTTAATATTTCGGTTGGTAACGCATTGTCTGTCTCTGGAAATATAGTCGATTGCGTATTATTAAAAACACCAAAACTAAGTTTAATAGAACAATTTTTTGAGTCTGATAACAATACTATTTTCGATTCATTATCATAAAAAAAGTCAATTTCCACACTTTCTTTATACCTAGGATGTTGTCTTCTTTTTAAAATATCATCAATTGTTGAAGCTAATTCATAAGCTTTGTTTGGCAAAACGAGTAATTCCACTGCCTCTAAAAACGCTGTTTTCCCAACATTATTCTTGCCACCTATCAGATTAACCCTACCAATGTTCATAACCTCCAAATGCTTAAAACATTTAAAGTTAGTAACCGTTAAATTTTCGATATGTTTAACAGACATATAGGATGACTTCCTGAAAAGTGTCGGCTATTTTAAATGCGCCAACCATTTTGAATATGTTGCATCGTTGCATGTAATTATTCAGACCCCGATTAATTTTATAGCCCTCATCCTAGCCTTCTCCCGAAGGAGAAGGAATTTTAAGGTGGGGGTCTGAATAATTACGTTGCATCAATGACATTGCTTGTCGGGTTACACTAAGCTAACCCGACAGACTACAAATGATTCTATTTTGCGACTATTGCATCGCCGCAACAATCGCATCGCCCATTTCCTTGGTTCCACATTTAGATTGTGGATTCAAATCAGGCGTAACGTATTTGCCTTCTCTAACGACTTTTTCAATAGCTGATTTGATGCGCTTGGCCGCATCAAACTCACCCAAATGATTTAGCATCATCACACCCGCCATAATCACCGCCGCAGGATTGGCCAGATTTTTACCGGCAATGTCCGGCGCACTACCATGCACAGCTTCAAACAAAGCCGCATCATCACCGATATTGGCACCGGGAATAAGGCCGAGACCACCGACTAGACCCGCTGTTAAATCCGACAAAATATCACCAAACATATTGGTAGTAACAACCACATCAAACTGCTGCGGATTCATCACCATGTGCATACAGGCGGCATCGACAATTTTTTCGTCAAACTGAATGTCTGGATAACGGGCTGCTGTTTCTCTGGCCACATCCAGGAAGATGCCTTGCGTATATTTCAAAATATTGGCTTTATGGCAAACGGTGACTTTCTTACGGTTGTTATCGCGGGCATATTTAAATGCATACTCTATAACACGTTGTGAGCCGCTACGGGTAACCACCGCCAAGCTTTCGGCAATATCTTTTTTAGAGGTCAGGTAATGCTCAAGCCCTGAATAAAGCCCTTCGGTGTTTTCCCTGACGATAACGATGTCAACATTATCATAACGGGTTTTAACGCCTTCCCAACTTACCGCAGGACGGACGTTGGCATACAACTCATATTTTTGCCGCAAAGCAACGTTAATACTTCTAAACCCAGTACCCACCACGGTGGTTAAAGGCCCTTTGAAAGCAACACGGGTCTTGTCGATGGATTCCATGGTGGCATCAGGCAGCGGCGTGCCAAACTGCTCAAAAGCGGTTAGGCCCGCATAAGCCTCTTCCCATTGAATTTTTGCGCCAGACGCATCAATCACCTTTACCGCCTCATTCATAATTGAAGGGCCTATACCATCACCTTTAATTAACGTAACCGTGTGCATTCATATCTCCATAGACTAAAAAAACGGATGCAGGGTAAAATCGGTTTTACCTGACATCTTCGCGTAAATTATAGTGCTTTAGTGGTACGATTAGCTACAGAGAGGCTTAAATAGTCGCGTTGGCGGTATTTAAAAAGGACAGGAACGGGCAAAAAACCTGTTCCTGCAAGATGGATTCAGAGGTTATGTAAAACGCATAACCAAAAGATTGCCTTTATTTTATCTTGCAAAATCCAGAACAATCAGCCCCCCCTTTTTTAGGGTCGCAACTGTCGCTTGGATCGTCAACGCATACCTGACCAATCGGGCAGGCCTTGCCGGCAATGCCACCGCACATGACGGGTGGCGTAGTGACTTTAATACAATTTGCTGTTGCTTTAACAGTCACAAAAGTGCCCGCTTTTGGATGAATAGCACGCAACTTGTTGATAAACGCATTGAAAGTTTTTGGCGTTGAGCTAAACCCCGCTTCCGCACAGGCAGACAAGCCGCCTTCAATGAAAATCGGCCCGCCTTTCTTAGGCGCATGAACGACAAACACATCGACAACACCGGATGCAAGCGCATCTCCACTTATCCGACGTGCTTTAGTGATGGCATGACCGTCAACACGCCGGCCATCGGAGCCGATATCAATGTTTACAGCGTTTACGGCACTGTTTTTTGCAAAAACTGGAAGGCTAACCGCTAAAATAACAGTTACAAAAATAGGATAAAACCATTTGGACATCATTGCTCTCCTCTAAAAAGGGTAGTTCTGCGCCATGCCGATGATAACAATGTCAGCACAACCACCAAGGCCGGTGCAGTCAAGCAAAGGATTCACACTTTGCGCGGCAGAACTACCAAAACCAGAAACAT
Source organism: Methylobacter tundripaludum (assembly GCA_005239965.1). Lineage (GTDB taxonomy): Bacteria > Pseudomonadota > Gammaproteobacteria > Methylococcales > Methylomonadaceae > Crenothrix. Next base: position 2,062 of record SBAV01000320.1, on the reverse strand, counting down.
AAACAGAGCACTATACTAACAGAATCAATAATCTTGATTCACACAGATGCAATCGACAGGAACCACAACGCACTCCCTGTTGGTAAAAGCTCTGTTTCCAGAACTATCGCTAAACCAACTGATTGCGCTGTAAAGTATAACCATAAATAACCGTCCTAAAAGTAAATTATTCACACATTTATAGGTAATATTACCTTTACATGACAATTAGAATTAGATAGGCCTAATCGCCGCTTTCAAGCGGACTTAAGTTGAACTTAAAAGCAATTAACTTACGGAAAGACCCAACGCCTTCGCTACACCTTCACCATAAGCCGGATCAGCTTTTAGGCAGTTCTGAATATGTCGAAGCTGAATGGCTTTCGGCACACCTTGCATAGACCGCGCTGTATTTTCAAATAGCGCTTGCCGCTGTTCTATGTTCATAAGGCGAAATAACGCACCTGGCTGGGAGTAGTAATCGTCATCGTCACGGTGATTCCAATGATCTGCTGCACCTTCCAGATGGAATGGCGGTTCGGCAAAGTCAGGTTGTTCCTGCCATTCGCCATAACTGTTTGGCTCGTAGCCCAAGGTGCTGCCATGATTGCCATCCACACGCATAGTGCCATCGCGGTGATAGCTATGCACCGGGCAACGTGGCGCGTTGACTGGAATCAGATGGTGATTTACACCGAGCCGGTAACGTTGCGCATCGCCGTAGGCAAATAAACGTCCCTGCAACATCTTGTCCGGCGAAAAACCGATACCGGGTACGATGCTGGCCGGATTAAAAGCGGATTGCTCCACTTCGGCAAAGAAGTTTTCCGGATTGCGGTTCAGTTCCATTACGCCTACCTCAATGAGCGGATAGTCTTTGTGCGGCCAAATCTTGGTGAGATCGAAAGGGTTGTAGGGCACGGTGCTGGCTTCTTTTTCCAGCATGATTTGGACAAACAGTGTCCATTTGGGAAAATCTTTGTTCTCGATACTTTGATAGAGATCGCGCTGATGGCTTTCCCGATCTTTACCAATGATGACTTCCGCTTCGGCATCAGTCAGGTTGCGTATGCCTTGCTGCGATTTAAGGTGGAATTTCACCCAGTAACGCTCGTTATTGGCATTGATAAAACTAAAGGTATGGCTTCCGAAACCGTGCATGTGCCGGTAAGTAGCTGGAAGCCCCCTGTCACTCATAACAATAGTGACCTGATGTAGCGCTTCGGGCAACGATGTCCAGAAATCCCAGTTATTTGTTGCGCTACGCATGTTGGTGCGCGGATCGCGTTTAACGGCATGGTTCAGGTCTGGGAATTTGAGCGGATCACGCAGGAAAAACACCGGCGTGTTGTTGCCAACGAGATCCCAGTTGCCTTGTTCGGTATAAAATTTGACAGCGAAGCCTCGAATATCCCGCTCAGCATCGGCAGCGCCACGCTCTCCGGCAACAGTCGTGAAGCGGGCAAAAAGCTCCGTCTGCTTGCCGATTTGGGAAAAAATTTTTGCCTTGGTGTAACGGGTAATGTCATGGGTGACGGTAAAAGTGCCATAAGCACCAGAACCTTTGGCGTGCATTCGTCGCTCTGGAATAACCTCGCGGTCGAAGTGAGCGAGCTTTTCCAGATACCAGACATCTTGTAACAGCATGGGGCCACGTGGCCCTGCTGTCATAACATTTTGATTATGGCTGACTGGACAGCCAGCATTGGTCGTCAGTTTTTTATCATTACTCATCGTCGTATCCTATTAAATAACGTTAAAATTAAACTGCTATGCGTATGGATAACAAAGCAATGCAATATTTCAAGGTAATTTCGTTGTTTTTAGAATGACATCAACACTGGACTTTAGCGTTCTCAAGATACAGCTAACCCTTGCTATTCATCAACCACTGGACAATGCGTTTCAATAAAAGTTGCTGTTTTATAAGTTTTGGTAAATATGGATAAATATTTTGAGAAAATTGGCTGGATAGGCTTTGTTCTGATCGTCAGCGCGTATTTGTTTGTGACGCTCAAGCTGGTGGATGTCAGCTCTACTCCTTATCACCTGATGAATTTAATCGGTGCGTTGTGTTTGGTTG